>JANNDQ010000506.1:0-2954 GCA_031387965.1 Chamaesiphon sp. OTE_75_metabat_567 | reverse complement strand
CCAAGTTCCTCCCAGATATGGTAGAAAGGATGTCCTCGTGCAGACCCAAACAAATAGTGAATACAACCATCAAACACAAATCCCTGTCGCTGCCATGCCGTACACAGTCCACCTGGTCGATCGTGCATCTCAAAGATCTGAGTTTGATAACCATTCATCTGGGCATAGCAACCTGCCGCTAGCCCAGCAATTCCCGCCCCGATAATAATAATAGTGTCACCGCATTTATGCTTCATCAGGAAGATTCCCTACATATTTCGATTACCTCCGGTAGGCGAAGCCAACGATTTGAAGTTTCAATCTTTGAACCCCTGATTAAAGTTTTATAAATTTATAGGGTAGATAGCATCACAAATCAACACTCCGAGTTGGCATCGTTACAAATAGCAGTTTCTAGGTATTGAGATCGATCTTAGGTTAATACTGTGAGGATCTCGTGATGTCACTGTATATTTAGTAGTGAGCGGCGATTAATGGTTACCTATTATATTTCGTGTACCCTATTTTCAAGCCAATGAACATTAGATGCCTTTCTTGACATCTTAATCGGCTTATCATATCCTATGGTTACCAAATGAAAAAGTAGCATGGCAACAGGCATAACAAAGCGAGAGCAACTATCGGCGAATGCGATCTCAGCTTTCAAGTTTATAGATAATGACTTGCCTTTGCCAGAGAGTGACGCAGTAGCTGAACTTACCTATCAGAACAAGGCAGCACTGAGTGATATCATTCGTGTGGTGCCACACCGCTTTCTACATGTCAGCGCAAAAACACCTAATGATGTGCAATCACTAACAGATAATGCCTTCATCCTAGATGATAATTTTTTCGTTCTTAACCAACTAATCTCGCAAAATCGCAAGGCGACGTTGTTTTATTTAGACCCTCCATATCGCACAGGCTTTGATTTTCATTCACGAAGCCTAGAACACGCTTACAACGATGATATGGGGCAGGCGGCTTATATTGAATTCATGCGACGACGGCTCATTCTGATGCGGGAGTGCATGACGGATGATGGCTCAATTTATGTCCATATCGGTCATCAAATGCTTGCACACATAAAAGTAATTATGGATGAAGTTTTTGGCCCCGAGCAATTTCGGAACCTGATTACACGACGCAAATGTAGTAGCAAGAATTTTACGAGCAAGCAATTTGCCAATATCAATGATTTTATTCTCTTTTACTCAAAACGGCGTTCCTACAAATGGAATCAGCCACAGATAGAGGCTGAAGAAGCATGGGTGCTCAAAGAGTATCCCAAGCTGGACACTTTGGGGCGACGCTATAAGCTTGTGCCTATTCACGCCCCTGGTACGCGCAATGGTGAGACGGGTCAGCCGTGGCGAGATATGATACCTCCTCCAGGTAAGCATTGGCAGTACGTACCCCAAAAGCTCGAAGAGTTCGATCGACAAGGTGATATTCATTGGTCTAAGAACGGCAACCCACGCCGCAAAGTTTACTGGTCGGCTGACAAAAAGCGCAAACTAACAGATTATTGGGAGCAGTACCGTGATGCCCATCATCAAAGCGTTCAAATAACAGGATATCCCACGGAAAAAAACCTCGACATGCTCAAGACGATCGTGGCAGCAAGTTCGGATGTGGGGGATTTGGTGATAGATCCATTCTGCGGTTCTGGCACTACGTTACAGGCAGCACGGGATCTCGATCGCCGCTTTATCGGCGTGGACACCTCATTCACGGCAGCTAAAGCAACGCTGCAACGGATGCGGCATGGCGTGAATGCGATGGGGGACTATGTGAAGCTCAAAAGTCCGAAAGCGACGCAGATCTCTTTGTTGTCATCGGGGAATGACAAGGTAGAATGTATGTTCTTCGCAGATGAACAACTTTATGAAACCTATCCAGATGCCATTGATGCCCTGGTAAATCTCTAGCCTTCGAGCCATTCAGACGTAATGCGTTTAGCAGCTAGCTTGAGCGTCACCACGCGCACACGTCCATCCCATTGTCCGTCAAGCTGGCAGGACTCTTCCCAGGTGTCATTGTGCATCAGCCCAGGCCCATCAGCTAAAAAGATCATCTTGAGTTTGGTGGATGTCACTTGGTCGAAAGCTTTCACCTTATCAACTTTATTCGCATTGCCGCTGGTGCGGTCATCCGATTGTGCGCCGCCGCGTGTGGAATCGTATCGGGCAAAGCCAATCGCAGCAACTTCGTTATCTGACACTCTACGGATGACAAAATCGCACGGGAAGGCACCTTGATAAGACGGGTATAGCGTTGAAAGCTCGATGTCTCGACCTGCACCGCGTGGGCCTTCGATGAGATATTTGCCCTCAAAATGCGTGGTAAACCAATCGAAGAAAAGCCCTGTCAGCTCGTAGCCTGACTGTCCGCGCGTATCATACTCTCCAATCAAAGCAGCAAGCGCGAATCGGTACTCTGGTGACATCGCCTGGAACTGCTGCTTGAGTTTGCCGATCGGTTTGAAGGTCAGCCCATAAGTCTCAATCAGGCTTTCGGTGCTAATCTTTCTAATTTTTTTGGTGGTTTCGGTATCCAGAACTGGCGAAACACAACGTCGATACATTTTAAGAAGTGCCATCCGTTCATCAGCATCACGCTCTGGCTGGCGGATTTGACGCAACACATCTTCGCTTGAATCGCACTCTCTTATAAGCTGGCAAAAAGTTTCGACTGCACCTGAGTATTTTTTAATTAGGATTTCGAGGCTTTCTGGAAAGCGGATAGTGCTATCGATTGGCGTGATTATCTTGCCTATATCTGATATCGTCCGCAAAAAATTGGGATCGCTCATAGCGTTACTGTCTACACATTTTAATTCTCAGCAGTTTAATATTGCCAGGAAATGGCGAAACATAACACCAGATTTGCAAGATAATATTCGTGCTCTAGTTTGCTAATCTGCAAACTCATAATTAATCCCCGTAACTTTTCCTTTGTAATAGAGCCGAATG
>JANNDQ010000489.1:0-5594 GCA_031387965.1 Chamaesiphon sp. OTE_75_metabat_567 | reverse complement strand
AATTTTGGGTTTGATCGCCTTTTGCTCATTCAGGTTCTATATCTACTCACCCTCGCCGGATTTAAGCGTCCGAGATTCTAGCCAGATTGGGACAGCAATAAACCCGATCGCAATCACTAGCGCTAAGATCGCAAACTTACTCACCCATTCTAGCAGCTGTTCAAGCGAGACAATTCTGCCAACGAAAAAAGCCAGCGTCGTCATCACCGATGCCCAAGTTACCGCTCCAGCAAGGTTGACTCCGAGGAACTTAACAAATGGCATCTCCACCACGCCAGCCATTGGGCTAGAGAAGATCCGCACCAACGGAATAAATCGACCAAAAAAGACAGCCTTAACGGCATTTTCGCTAAATTTAGTCTTGATTTCTTCGAGCTGAATTTCTTGAATCCGAAAGACTTTTGCACCAGCTAGAATCAGCTTCCAACCACCATATTTACCAACAAAATAACCGCCAATCCCGCCAATGAAAGCGCCCATCGCAGCAGATCCCAGCACGAACCAATAATTTAGTTCACCACTTCCCGCTAAAAAACCACCGACGATCGTGATCGTTTCACCAGGCAAGGGAATCCCCAAATTTTCTAACAGAATGCCTACAAAGACAGCGAGATATCCGTATTGAGTTGCCAGTGACTGGATTGTCTCTAGTGATAGGAATTCCATCGATACCTGAAGAGAGATAACTTTACATCTCTATATTAACTGAGGAATAGAAATTAGGATGTCTGAATTTTTACGTGATCTCAGCTTTGTCGAATTATTTATAGTTTCTGCTCAGTGATGTTAATAAGCGATCAATCGTGGGCATATTAGGGTGGAGGTAGCTGATTCCTACCCATTATCTTCGGTGAACTGCTTGCCAATGGGTGAGTGTGCATCCCGATTTTAAGCCGAACTAATATCTTATTTATCACTTAAACTGGGGTCTCTACATATGTCAAATTCACTTGCTAGTCGTCCAACATTAGGTCAATACAGCAGCATCATTTGCTTCAAATCAGTGATCACTGGAATGGAAGAAGCTCTAGGCGAAAAAGCGACCGCAATCGCCTTGATTACTGCTGGGCGCGCTCGCGGCAAAGCATTAGCTCAAAGCTTGGGCTTATCTGGTTCTACTCAAGATTTAGCTGTAATCGCCGCTAAATTAGACGAAGCAGTTGGTGCTAATGGTACTCACTTGACTGCTGTCAATAAAATCACCCAAGAAGGCGATGTAATTAAAGTTTATTGTTCAGAAACTATCTGTTCCGCTGGTGAACCTGATGGTTCTCCTCGCAAATGTACCTTCACGATGGGTGCAGTTTGGGGTGCATTATCTGAAGTTACTGGCAAAAAGCTCCGTGGTATCCACACCGAATCCGTTTTACGCGGCGGTGCTCACGACATCTTTGAATTCACCGTTGTTGAATAATATTCAACGCCAACCTTTCAATCTCACAACCTAACTCAATCATAAATTAAGGAAAATCATGGGCGTAAGCACAATCGGCGGAATTTTACAGAACTTTGTATCGGGTACTTCTGATGTCCAAGGCGCAGCTTTGGTATCTCCCGATGGATTGCCACTAGCTTCCAGTCTACCTGGAACTATGGACGAAGAACGGACTTCAGCAATGTCAGCGGCGATGCTCTCCCTCGGTGAGCGCATTGGTAAAGAATTGGCACGCGGTACCGTCGAAAAAATCATGGTAGAAGGTAGCGACGGCTACGGTATTTTGATCGGCTGTGGCGACGATGCAGTATTGCTGGTATTGGCTAGCCATGCCGCTAAGCAAGGTCTGTTGATGCTCGATGTCAAGCGGACTGTTAATGAAATCAAAGCTGCATTGAACTAGTTTTTGGTTTGTTGCGGAGATCTTTACCCCACCCCAACCCTGCCCCTTGGAAACTATGGTGTAAACACAATTTGGCTAGACTTCGTTTCTAGATCTAAATCCCCCAACCCCCTCAAAAAGCGGATGTGCGTACCGTTCGGGTTCCCCGACAGTGTAGCGCACCAAGCAGGGGGCTTTAAAAGTCCCCCTTTTTAAGGCTACGGTGTATACACAAGTCTGTTGGACTTCGTTTCGAGATCTAAATCCCCCAAACCCCCTTAAAAAGGGGGCTAAGATCCGGTCAAAGTCCCCCTTTTTAAGGGGGATTTAGGGGGATTCCACCAGTTTCGCCTAGTTCTAGAGATGTGTATATACAGCAGCTTTCTAAGGGGGATTTAGGGGGTAAAGATCTTCGCAACCCCAATCTCAATCATTTACATTTTCACTTTATAAGTACTTACTTATTTTTCAATATGTTGGAGATATAACTAAATGTCCCTGGCTGGTTATTTATCAGAATATTCCTTAGCCGAAATTTTTCATTTCGTCCAAGAAGGTAATAAAACAGGCTTATTATCGATCGAACCAGATCGTGGTTTGAGTCGATCGCTTAGTGATGCTTATTACATCGGATTTCAAGGTGGACGGATCATGTCTGTCATTAGTGGCAGTGGCTTGGAGCAGAAAACTTTACTCAAGATGATGGAGCAGCGCCGCTGGCTCTCCCCAGAGCAAGTTGCTACGGTTGAATCGCAGCTGAGTGTACTCCCCCAACCACTGGGCACTTATCTCAAATCGCGGAACGCAGTTAATACTGAGCAACTAACTTTACTATTTAATTCTCAAGTAATTGCTACTGCTTGCAAACTATTTGAAATTCATCATGGCAGGTTTAAATTCGACCCCCAAGCCCGGTTAAGTTACGGTGAAATGACGGGAATAAGTCTAACGGCGCAAGAAGTCGCCTTGCTCGGATTGAGAACACTCAAGGACTGGAGCGGCTTGGTTGCCAAGCTACCAGATCCAGAACTGGGATTGCAGCGATTTTCCACCGAACCAAAATTACGGCTGGATACTCACGAATTACAAGTCTGGAAGCTAGCTATCGGTGAAATATCGATCGCTAAAATTGCTGAAAAACTCGGACTGGAAGTCACTAAAGTTCAACAAATCAGCTTTCGGTTAAATACGATTGGCTTGGTGCAAGAAGTCTCCGTTGAGCCACCCCAGCCACCAATCAACAAATCGATCGAAGCACCAAAACCAGTCTGCGTCGGCGGTGGCAATGCCAACGTTCCGGTATCTGCTTCATTTCTAAGTAATTTAATGGGCTTTCTGAAGAAAAAGGGTTGACAAATTATGGAAATTATGAACCTAGTTGTCACAGGCACTGTAGGTGCGGGTAAAACCACCTTCATTCGGTCTGTGAGTGAAATTGAAGTTGTCGATACCGAGCGAAAAGCTACTGATGAAGTAGCAGAAATGAAAAAGAATACCACCGTTTCGATGGATTTTGGTACGCTCCAATTTGGCGACGAAATGGCGTTGCATATCTATGGCACTCCGGGTCAAATCCGGTTTGACTTCATGTGGGAAATTCTGATCGAACGCGCTCATGCCTATGTGCTACTGATTGCGGCACATCGCCCCAGTGAGTTTCACCATGCCCGCCGAATCATGAATTTTATGAACCGTCGCGCCCAGATTCCGATGATTATTGGGATTACTCACAGTGATTGTGAAGGTGCATGGAAAAGCGAAGATATCGCCCTCGCCCTAGGCTATCAAGATATCACCCAACAACCGCCGATCGTCCTAGTCAACGCTGCGGATGGCGAATCAGTTGCCGTTTCGTTAGTGACGCTGGTTCAGCACTATATGGAACTAAATGCCGCTGCTGCGGAAATGGCGGTTTAAATTAATTCCTTCCTAGATGTCTAACTTGACATTAGGAAGGGAGTGAATAGCAGCTGGTGTAACTGCCACAAGTACAGAATTTAGATTGGAGCTACTAATGTCACTGACTGGCTATTTATCAGAATACTCCTTGGTCGAGATTTTTAATTTCGTCCAAGAAGGTAATAAGACGGGACTACTATCGATCGATCCTGATCGATGTTTTAGTCGATCGCTAGACAACGCTTACTATATCTCATTTCAAGCCGGACGGATTATGTCGGTGAGCTGTGGGCATGGACTCAATGATCGCGGCTTGCTCAAGATGATGGCACAACGACAGTGGCTCTCAGCAGAGCAGATTACTGGACTATCGTTTCATGCGAGTAAATTAGGACAACCGCTAGGAACACATCTCAAGTCGTGCAGTCTAATCGATAGTGAACAACTCAATTTGCTATTTGAGGCTCAAGTTATCGCCGGAATCTGTAAATTATTTACCGAAAATCATTACGGCAAGTTTTGCTTCGATCCTGAAGCAGAATTAACTTACCCTGAAATGACTGGAATTAGTTTACCTGCCAAAGAAGTCTCGCTTAAAGGTTTGAGAATGCCGCGTGACTGGAGTGGCATGAATGACAAGTTGCCGTCGCCAGCAGCTGGACTTCAGCGGTTTTCATCAGTACCGCCAACGATTCGACTAGATACCCAGGAATCAAAGGTGTGGCAGATTGCCGTGGGGGATTTGTCGATCATCCAGATTGCCGCACAACTGGGTCTAAAGCTTGACAAGGCACAGCAAATTGGCTATCGATTGATTGCAATCGGGTTGATGCAAGAGGTGTCACTAGAGCCACTCCAGCCCCCAGTTGACAAGCTGATGGATCTGCCCGAATTAGTTACCCCGAATCCAGATCGTCCCCTCACTGCTGTATCTACTTCGTTTCTGAATAGACTAATGGGTTTTCTGAAGCAGAAGGCTTAATTGAAACCAAGAAATTTCGGAGTAACTGCATCCCTGAGCTAGTTAAAATACTCTCAGGATGAAACTGTACCCCTTCTAAGTGTGGATACTCCCGATGTCTTACGCCCATAATTGTCCCATCCTCTACCCACGCATTGATTTCCAGACAGTCTGGACAGGTAGATTGATCGATCACCAAGCTGTGATAGCGAGTCGCCGTAAATGGATTATCTAATCCGACAAACACGCCAGTATTGTTATGATAGATTTCCGAAGTTTTACCGTGCATCAAAATTGGCGCACCAACAACGTCACCACCAAACACCTGTCCGATAGTTTGATGTCCCAAACACACTCCTAGAATTGGATATTTACCACCCAATTCCCTAATAATTGCCAGTGACACGCCAGCATCTTCAGGGCGACCCGGACCAGGCGAGATCAAGATCCCATCAGGGTGAAGCTGCTCAATCTCTGCCAAGCTAATCTTGTCATTGCGATAGACGCGGATATCTGCCGCAATAGCTAATTCCTGTCCAAGTTCACCCAAATACTGCACCAAGTTGTACGTGAAGCTGTCGTAATTGTCAATAACTAAAATCATCTGTTCACCATCTCGACTAGTCTTCGCCTACGCTATGCGACCGAATTCAGTGTAACAGAATCGTAGCTATCAACACTAAATTTCTATTCGCCGTATTGAAAAGTGCTGTCTCGGGGTCTCCCCAAGAGCGCACTTTTCGCCGCTTTAGCGAACTAGTAGAAGCATCACTTTTGGTGCAATCAAGCAAAAACCCACGAGGACAGACGCAAACGCCGAAATTAACACAGCACCAGCGGCGCAATCTTTGGCGATTTTGGCAAGTTCATAATAGTTTTGACCAACAGTAAGATCGACTACTGACTCGATCGCCGTA
>JANNDQ010000445.1:0-3672 GCA_031387965.1 Chamaesiphon sp. OTE_75_metabat_567 | reverse complement strand
GTTAAACCAACTGCACTATTTTTCTCCAGCAAACTGCTAATCTGAGCTTGTAGAGATTCAGAAGGACGCAGGGCGATAATAGCTTCATTCGAGGGCAGGCTGGCGAGAAATTCTAGGACTTCAGACATCCCCGAAAATCCTTCTTGTGCAATAGCATGTAGCTCTCTGAGTCCCAATTCGAGGATTTGAGACAGTTTATCTTCAAATGGTCGAAGCTGAGTAACAACCTCGTCTGGCAAATCAAATGTAACTTGCATGGTACTTTGCTTTTAATACTAGGATACATCGATCAATCTAGACGCTAACCACAGAAATGGAGTGTGGGCATTGCCCACGAGCAATCTCATTCGGAGCAATAATGTCAAATTATCACGATCGATCCCAACAAAATTAACCTCTATTGTCGTTGGTAATTGCCAGACTCGATCTATTATTTCTATAGGATTTAATTAATTTTTTAAAAAGGTAGATAATAAATCTGATTTGCTAACTCATCATCCAAGGAACATTCTAGCAGTAGTAAGATATCTTCAATTACTCGTCCAACTGGGGAACCCGATACAACTTCAATTACGCCAGGCATTGATTGCTCTTTAACAATACGTTCATAAGCGTAGCGGGTAATTGTCGCTACATCATGAGTCAGCAGTATTCGATTTTCTTGGGCAGCCCAAGCCAATACAGTTGGATCATTTGCACCATATAATTCAGTATCCTGAACGCGGATAATATCGATATCTGGTTGACGACGTAATAATCCTCGCAGAATTGTATTGTCAAAATTCTCATCTGCTAGCAATTTCAACATGCCAATTTTTCTGTTCGGCGTGCTAACAATCTATCTCGCAATCCTTGGGGGTCAAATTTCTGCTCATTGACGAGTCGGATTTCTTGAGCTTGCTGTTGTCGTTGCTGCAAGTATTCGGCGACTTCTTGCTGATGATTGAGATAGAAACTAATTGTGCTATACGTATCTGATAACTTTAGTACTGGATATCGATAGACAATTTCTTCCGCAGTTGCGCCTTGATTGAAGGCTGCCACAACTGTATCTAGAGTTACTCGTGTTTTACCTACTCTGGCAACACCATCAGCATCAATTTCAATTGGTATAGTTTGCGCTACAATTAACAGCATTATTTAATTCCTGACCATCCACCACTTCCATCATCATAACCGAGTCAGCAATCAGTGAGAATATCCACTCGCAACCCATCGACTCAGATCGATCTCCAGAATTCTAGTCCGTTTGAGTAGAGGTGGCTAGATCGCATTACAGAAAATTAATATCGATCGAGATTCCTCCCCACCACTGATAAATCTCGATATAATTCAGACATCGGACTTTGATTAACCTAGCGTAAATACAGGTAACTGCCATGAACATTTTTACTCGTTACGCTTAACACATTTCCACCGTCAACGGTGTCAGAGAAATTTATCTAAGTCGCAGTGCAATATTCTTCGCCCTTGAATTCATTAGCTGAGGGTACGTGGTTTAAGCTCATTTGTGGTGCTAGCTTTGGGCACTTGCCAGCTATCCGCAATCTGGCGATCGCCTATACATTAGCTGGAGCTGATTGTATCGATGTAGCCGCTGATTTAGCCGTAATTGCCGCTACTAGAGACGGGATTAACGTCGCTCAAAAATTAGCATTAGCAGATCGAAAATCTGGATATTCATTTGTGAATATCCCGCTATTGATGGTGAGTTTAAATGATGGTACCGACCCCCATTTTCGCAAGGCAGAATTTGACATTGCTCGATGTCCGATTGATTGTCCTCGTCCGTGCGAACGGATCTGTCCGGCCGATGCGATCGGCTCTGATGGGGTGATTGATGCTCGATGCTATGGCTGTGGGCGATGTTTGCCGATTTGTCCGCTGGGATTGATTGTCACACGCGATCGAGCTGCAACTCCGAGTAGTATCTTCCCGGCACTCGTCGCAGGCGGAATCGATGCGATCGAAATTCACACCCAGACAGGGCATTTAGCGGACTTCCAAAAGTTATGGGCGATTCTCTCACCTGTCGCTCACCATCTAAAATTGTTAGCAATTAGCTGTCCTGATAGTAGTGAATTAATCTCATACTTGCGATCGATCCACGCTACGATCTCAGCCACTTACTATCCTCACCCACTACCATTTACGCTCCTCTGGCAAACTGATGGTAGACCAATGAGTGGTGATATTGGCGCAGGGACGACTCATGCAGCAATTAAGTTGGGCGAAAAAGTTTTGGGTGCTAATCTACCAGGCTACATTCAACTAGCTGGCGGTACTAACCATTACACCGTCCCTAAATTACGGGAACGTCAACTTTTACCACCAACTAATTCTAGGCATGTTCACGGCGTTGCCTACGGTAGCTATGCGCGTGTATTGCTTTCACCAATCCTCGATCGATTGGATTTGCGCGATCATCATCCTGGAAAGTTAGAAAGCAATCCAGATTTATTATCGGCTGCTGTCTTGATCGCCCGCGATCTAGTCGGACAGCTAAAACGCGATCAAATTAGTCGGGATTCAGCGCATATTGGGCGACAGGAACAAATCATCAATCACAAATAATAAGCCGTAATGGACGAAAATTTAAGTTTAGGTAGAACACAAATCACCGACGATCTCGGTGAATTATTAGCCGTGCTACCAGAGTCAATTCGGATCGCGTTAGAACAACATCCCAAACTTAACGTTCTGATTGAAGTCGTGATGGACTTGGGGCGCTATCCCGAAGCGAGATTCCCCGATGGTGCGGAATATCTGAGTGAAGTGCCAATTACTAGAGCCGAATTGCAGGATTGTGTCGATCGATTGGGACTATTTAGCGGTGACAATCGGGCTGGGATTGAGCGGACGCTGCACCGGATTAGCTGTATGCGGAACCGGACAGGAGAAATAGTCGGGCTAACCTGTCGAGTTGGTCGGGCTGTTTATGGCACGATTAATATGATTCGCGATCTGGTCGAAACGGGTAAATCGATCCTGATGTTAGGTCACCCTGGCGTGGGCAAAACTACTGCCCTACGGGAAATTGCCCGCGTCTTAGCTGACGAACTCGGTAAAAGAGTCGTAATTATCGATACCAGCAACGAGATTGCGGGTGATGGCGATATTCCCCACTCAGCGATTGGTAGAGCTAGACGAATGCAAGTCGCCCGCCCTGAACTTCAGCACCAAGTGATGATCGAAGCCGTCGAAAACCACATGCCCGAAGTGATTGTGATCGATGAAATCGGCACCGAATTAGAAGCTCTCGCCGCACGGACGATCGCCGAACGCGGCGTACAATTAATCGGTACCGCACATGGTAATAAGCTCGAAAACCTGCTCAAAAACCCCACCCTATCCGATCTCGTGGGCGGCATTCAAGCCGTAACTCTTGGTGATGATGAAGCTAGGCGACGAGCATCCCAGAAGACTGTCCTCGAACGCAAAGCGCCACCCACCTTTGAAATCGCGGTGGAAATGCAAGAGCGAAATCGCTGGGTTGTCCACGATAGCGTAGCTGAAATAGTCGATACCCTGTTGCGTAATCGCCAGCCGACACCCCAAGTTCGGACCGTAAATGAAGCAGGTAAAGTGACGATTGTCCGAGAGCTACCCGAAATCGGCAAAAATGGTTTGATGCCCGCGCCTATTGAGTCTCGATCGAGCCGAGGCTGGCGA
>JANNDQ010000416.1:0-9361 GCA_031387965.1 Chamaesiphon sp. OTE_75_metabat_567 | reverse complement strand
GTGGATGGACTGACGATCGCCACAGGATTGGATTGGAGTATACCTCCAGCGATCGCGTCTGGTGCCTTGGACATAAACTGGAAGGCTAGGACTAGAATACCGCATCCGAGCATCAATCCTAAACTGACTAAAATTTCTTTCATACTCAAGCTGATTTGAACCACTACCTGATTATAGTCATCAGTGGCTGGCAGCGCAGTCAAAAAACAGCTAGACTCACTACTTATTGTCGTGACTGGGCTATTTCCAGAGTTTATTCTCTAGTTCGCGTACTTGGCGTTCGAGTCTGTCAATCCGACCACGTAGCTCATCCATTTCCGCTTGACGCGGCACTCCTAGATCTTGCATTGTGTTCCGAATCATCCGTTGCATCTGAGCTTCAAAGTTAGCTGGATCTAGCTTCATCTGCCCCATCAGGTCATCAACAAATGATTTAGCCTGATCTGGGTTGATTTTACCTTCTTTGACCCACTGTTCGCTGACCTCTTTAACTCGATCGGCCACCAAGGAAGTCGTGCCGATGCCGATCATTAAAATCTGTTGGAGCCAGTTGTTGTTATCCATAACCTAATATTTCGTCACTATCTCTATCTTATGTGGACGGATGACAATCTGACTGGTATAGATATCCGAACGATGTTTGAGGCTGGAGAGGTTAGATCAAGAAATTACCAAATACTTACTTGAGCCAATACTCTGGGAGCTGGAATACTTGACCACACCAATCGGGTGCGTGAATACCAATCATGAACTGACTGACTGTTTCGGGCCAAATCCACCGAATTTCATTAGCAATTTTTTGATGCTTTTGAATCAGCCGTTTATAAATAATCTGATTTTTACAAAGAATTTCTAAGCCGATCGAGATTGAGTTTTCTTCAGTTTCCCGAAATAGTGCATCATCTAGCAACGCGCGGGTACTACTATTAAATTGGTTGTAGAAAAGCTGCAACCGATCGCCGAAAGTTTCTTCAGCGTATAAACCATCCCAATCAAAGGGAGGACAAAATAAATAGTCTTCTTCTTCTGGCTCAAGCGAGTGCATAGACAAGATTTGATGGTGACGCAAAGATATTTAGGAATAAGATATCTTGTTTTGACCTTCACTTATCTTCGGTGAATTGCGATCGCATTAAATCGGACTTTTGTATGATATTTGGTATCTAAACTAACGACTTTTCTCTGAAATTCAAGTATTGTAGGGGCGGGTTCATGCTAGAAATCCTCGAAATGCACCTATAGCAATAAAACAAAACCCGCCCCAACCGCCAAGACAATTAACTGGCGATTGTAATATGTCCTCATGATTTTGGCGGTTGCTATAAATTGGATTTATGCAGAAACTTTGACCACTCTGGCGGCGAGGATACCACTCAAGAAACCAAACAGGTGCCCTTCCCAAGAAATACCTGGAACAGAGGGTAAAACGCCCCATAAGACGCTGCCATAACTACAACCGACAAATAGCGCAATCAGTCCAGAACTGAGCCGACGATCGAAGTAATAGCGGGCAAGTAGAAACCCCAGGTAACCAAAGATTACGCCACTCGCACCAACATGCAAAGCCGTCGCACCAAATAGCCAAGTCCCGAAACCACCCACCACCATACAAATTATTGACACAACGAAGAAATCGCTGATACTTCGTGCCATAATCAGCCAGCCCAGGACGATTAACGGGACTGTATTTGCTGCTAGGTGACTAAAGCCACCATGTAGAAATGGTGCGAATAATATCCCTCGCAACCCAATCATATTGCGGGGAAGGATGCCCAAGCTATCCAGCCCGTCTCGAAAGACAAATGTATCGAGGATTTCCAAGCCCCACATCAAACCGATGAGGGTCGCGAGAATTAGAATCTGAGTTCTGATTTCACCGAACACTTCCTTCATAGCTTTTGCCTAATCCTAACTAGCGATCGATCTTAACTACATTACCTATCTTAACAATTCCCGATTTAAAGTTCTCGCATCATGGAAATGGATCGATCCACATAGCCTAATTGATGATAGAGATTGATCGCGGATTTATTAGTTGTAAATACCTGTAAGCCAATCTGCGTATAGCCTTGCTCCTGTGCCCAAGCCTCAGCATGTTCGATTAAGGCTCTGCCAATCCCCTGGCGACGATAAACTGGATCGACATAAACTAGAAAAATATTCGGATGCCTAATGCCGTTGACTTGATCGATCGCTATTCCCATCCACAGACAAGCAATCTTGGTATCAGCGGTATGGACAAACCACAGGGGAGTTTCAGCACTAAAATATCGATCGACTGTAGTTTGGAGATGCTGATAGCTTTGTTGGTAGGGATATAGTTCTTGATAAGTAACTTGTAGAAATTTCACCAGTGAGGCAACCTCAAGTGCTGTCCCTGTAACTAATTGGTATTCAGTGCTGTGAGGGAATAAGTAAGTCGTCACGATCGAAGATAATCTTTCATCATGGCAACATATTACCAGTCAATTGAAGCTTGAAAGCCATTAACTTCTTACCCTCCCCGTGAGCAGCTACGCTTTATTTACAGGGATTGAATTAGATTTGTACAGTAATCTAGCTCGCTGCTGTTCTCGTAAATCTTTCTCTACAAATGCGATCGCTTCATCTAACTGTAAATTAGATAAATCTAATAACCGACTAGCTGCTTTCAAACTAGCGATTGATTTAGCTCTAGTTTCAGGATCGGGAATTCTAAATTGGTCGTTCATAACTAATTCCAATTACGTTGAATCTCTTGCAAACTGCCAATGCTGGCATCTATAGAGGCTTCAGTTGACTCTATAGATCGATATAATAAAACTAACATATCTTCAGATGCAATGGGCTGAGATTCCGCGATTCTCAATAGCAGGTTATTCAGCCTAGAGTATTTCGATCTGAGCTTCTCTTTGATATTCTGAAGCTCCTCAAGCTCTGGTAATGTTTCAGCTGTTTCACCCATGCTCTCGAACAATCTAAACTCCGTTGCAGTCGTAGAATCGAGCCACTCAATTATTCTGCGTTGGATCATAAAAATATTAGAGATGACTGAATCTGGTAATTTAGCCATTGACAGGTAAATTTAGCTACAGGTTGATTTTCTATTTCACTGTATCAGACTTGGTGTAGTAATATTTGTGTGAAAAATATTTAAATGTTGTTCATCAAATCAGATATATTTTAGTTAGAGATCTATCAACTATCGATTATTGTTGGAGAATCGTCGAAAATTTGGAATCGCTGAGTAAGAAAGATTAAAGTTAAGTTTTCAACTCTCGGCTCAATCTGCCTGGATCTATTTTGGTATGGTGAGGCGATCGTCAGAATTTAGGAACTACTCATGATTTCTACTCCAGTCCACAGCGTTGAGCTAGCAAAGGATCTGCCGAGTATTTGTGGACGAGAAGCTGAAATCAATGCTGCTGTTAATCATGTCGAATTAGTTTTTCTGCCTACTAGTAATCTGCGCCTAGCAGACATGACGGCTGGATTTGCCTGCGCCCTGCATATGCACCAGCCCACAATCCCCGCTGGCGCACAGGGCGAACTAATTGGACACCTTCAGTACATGTTCGAGCATCAAGGAGAAGGTGATAATCATAATGCGGCTGTCTTTGCCTGGTGCTATGCACGAATGGGTGAATTTATTCCCGATTTAGTCGCTCAAGGTTGTAACCCTCGAATCATGTTGGACTATTCTGGCAATCTGTTGTGGGGATTGCAGCAGATGGGGCGAAATGACGTGCTAGACCACCTCAAAAAGATTACATGCGACCCCGCATACCAGCCTCATGTTGAGTGGCTGGGGACGATGTGGAGTCATGCAGTGGTACCTTCAACCCCAACCCCAGATATCAAGCTCCAAATCCAAGCATGGCAGCATCATTTTGCATCGATCTTTGGGATGGAGGCACTCGCACGAGTCAAGGGGTTCTCACCACCAGAGATGCACCTACCCAATCATCCTGATGTTTTATATGAATATATCAAGGCACTGAAAGAATGTGGCTATCGGTGGTTGATGGTGCAAGAACATTCAGTTGAACAGCTCGACGGGGGGAATTTAACTCAAGACAATAAGTACTTACCAAATCGCCTAGTGGCTCGAAACTCCCAAGGGCAAACAATTAGCATTACGGCATTAATTAAAACCCAAGGCTCCGACACAAAGTTAGTCGCCCAGATGCAGCCCTACTACGAAGCAAAAAGTCGGGGCAAACAGCAACTCGGTGGGAAATCGATCCCTTGTTTAGTTACCCAGATTGCTGATGGTGAGAATGGCGGCGTAATGATGAATGAGTTCCCCCGTGATTTCCCTCGTCCTTGGCAAGAAATCAAGGGTCAAAGTAATGGTGTTGTCGGCTGCAATGGCACGGAGTATTTAGAACTATTAGCGAGTGTAGGAATAACTGAAGCTGATTATCCAGTTTGCCAGGGAGTCCAACAACATAAAATCTGGGGATTAGTTAATCCCCAACAAGCCGACACATTATCTGTCGAAAATGCGATCGAGGCATTGAAAAAAACTGACCACAATTTCCATATGGATGGTGCTTCTTGGACTGACAATCTCAGCTGGGTACAAGGCTATGAGAATGTCCTCGCGCCGATGTATCAACTCAGCGCATTGTTTCACCAAAAGTTTGATCCGCTCGTAGCCGCCGATCCGACAGTTACCACTCGATCGGACTATCAAGCCGCCTTGCTCTACAATTTATTGGTGCAAACTAGTTGTTTTCGCTATTGGGGACAGGGTACCTGGACTGAGTATGCCCAGGAATTATATCGACGAGGATTGGAGTTAGTAAATAGTTGAGTGATTTGGTAGTGACAAAAACCCGACTTTTTAGAAAAGTCGGGTTTTTAGCGGCACTAGTTTGCGGTTCTGATCTCCTCTGGGGTTGCTATAAACCTATTTCTTCTTTCCACCAGCCTTTTCAGCTTTAGCAGCTTTCTTCGCAGCTTCAGCAGCGATCATAGCTTGCTGCTTAACGAGTTGGCGTTCCTCCTCTAATTTATCGAGGTAATAATGATAGTCACCCAGATATACTCGGAATTCACCATCTCGCACTTCGACAATTTTATTGGCAACTTGAGAGATAAAATAGCGATCGTGAGAAACAATTAGAGCCGTTCCTTCATAATCAATGAGGGCGTTTTCAAGTGTTTCTTTTGCCGGAATGTCTAAGTGATTGGTTGGCTCATCGAGAATCAATAGGTTAGCGGGAATCAGTAGCATTTTGGCAAGCGCGAGCCGAGCTTTTTCACCACCACTGAGCGATTCAACTTTCTTAAAAGCCATATCACCAGTGAATAAGAACTGACCTAATAAAGTCCGCACTTCTTCATTTTTCCAGTCAGGAACTTCGTCATGAATGGTGGCTAGAACTGTTTTGCTTAGATCTAATGCTTCAGCTTGATTTTGTTCAAAATAGCTAGGAATAACATTGTGCTCACCCAGCGTAATCGACCCACTAGTCTGTTTCTCCATCCCCATGATCATCTTCAATAGCGTGGATTTACCACAACCATTGGGGCCTAAAAAGGCAATTCGATCGCCACGTTCGATAAATAAGTTGGTACCCATGAAAAGAATTTTGTCACCGTAGACGTGTTCTAAATCTTTGATTTCAACTATTTCTCGACCACTTCGCGGTGCGGGGGGAAACCGGAAGTTAAGTGTCCGCATACTCGATACAGGTGCGGCGATTCGCTCGACTTTATCGAGGAGCTTCTCTCTACTCTTAGCTTGAGTACTCCGAGTGGCACTGGCCCGAAATTTCTCAACGAAAGCTTGTTGCTTATCGAGTTCTTTCTTTTGACGCTCGAAGGCATTTAATTGAGCTGATGAATTCTCAGCTTTTTGTTCGAGGTAGGATGAATAGTTACCAAGATAAGTACTCGAAACACCCCGCTCTGTTTCGACAATTTGATTACACAATCTATCGAGAAACTCGCGATCGTGTGAAATGATTACCATCGGCGTTTCGAGCTTACGGAGATAGTTCTCTAGCCATTCGATCGTTTCTAGATCTAAATGGTTGGTTGGCTCATCCAGTAATAATAAGTCAGGAAATTGAAGCAAGATTTTGGCTAAACTCATCCGCATCTGCCAACCGCCACTAAAGCCACTCACCAATCGATCGGCATCTTCCATTTCAAACCCTACTTCTGGTAGGATCTTATCGATTTCGGCTTCTAATGCGTACCCATTTAACGCTTCATATAAGCGCTGAAATTTGTCCATCCGACTGAGCAACTGATCTAGCTCATCTCCACTAGCAGTCTCTAGTTGATGGTGGATTTCATTGAGCTGAGAGTGGACGCGATTTGCTTCGCCAAATGCCTGCCATAATTCTTCTTTGACAGTCCGAGTTGGATCGACATCAAATTCTTGATTGAGATAGGCAATATTCAGACTATTTGGACGAATAATCTCACCGCTAGTCGGTTCGATCTGCCCGGCAATAATTTTCATCTGGGTAGATTTACCCGCACCATTCGCCCCTACCAGCCCAATCCGATCTCCTGGCTTAACTTCCCAATTAATGTCCTTGAGGACTTCACCTGTGGGATAAATCTTACAGATATGTTCCAGTCGCAGCATGAAATTAATTTTCTCCAGGAGTAATTAGGGCAAGGCAGTTGTCCTGCTTCTAGTTTAACAAAACTTTACCACAATTTAGGCTTTAGGCTTTAGGTATTAGGTGTTGGGTGTTAGGGATAAGGTTTTAGGAAGTTAGAGGTTCGAGCTTCTTCCCAGAGTCTAGAGCCTAAAGTCTAAAGCCCAAAGCCTAAAGCCTAGACCCAAAGCCTAATTTAATTGCTAAAATTAGATCTAAAGTTACTAAAATAAATCCCCACATGATGGACGTAATGGAGTTTTTCCAGCATAGTGCTGGTAGATGGAGATCGAAACGCACCACACATCATCTGGCATTTAGAAGATCGGAGATGGGTGAGTCAGAGATTGAAGTAAAAGCACTGGCAGCAAAGGATGCGGCGATCATTGAGCTGTGTGAATCTCATCAAGTCGATCCCAATTCAGCGGTGGGCGGCTGTTGTGTAACGTGGGCGGCTTCGATGGGCTGGGATCAAGAAGGCGAAAATCATGAGGGCAAAACAGTTTTTGCGCTAGTTCCTGATGCCGAACAGCCTCGGAGCGGTCAATTGCTGCGCGATCGCGGCTATGCTGAGATCGTTTCGGTAGTGGGACACTATCTCATGGATAATGACGGTGGACTGGTGTTGACAACAGAGTATGACATCATGAGTTCGATCGAACGATTCTGGTTTCCATCGCCGAATGTTCGCGTTCGCAGTAGTACCGTTAAACGGATGGGTGGCTTCAGTACAGCGACATTTTGTACGGAAACGCGGGTGTTGTCAGACAACTCACAGAGCGATCCTGCCCCAACAAATCTCGATCCCAATTTAATCCTTTCTCCGCTCGGTTGGTGATAGCTAGCAGCAAAAACATAACTTATCAGGCAGGAGTTGAATATCTTCAACGAATGCAGATCCTGCTGCCAGATCCCCAGATGATAGATGTAATGGACAATCTACGCGATCGAGTCTTGATTTGTACCTGGATTGGGAGTCAGATTGAGGATGTCAATAGATTGCTTCAAGCTCATCTTAATGCTTGTCATGACTGTTTCGATCCAGCTCTCCGAACATCGATCCAGATCTTGGCAGTACCATTTTCGTCATCAGTGCAATTAGATGGCTTTTGTAATATTAATACCAACCCGACGACAATTTTGGTCGATGTCGGCAGAGTTGCACCAGCTGATTGGTTAGCACTAGTGGCTCATGAGTACGCTCATGCTCATCTGGGTTATCCTGGACACGATCGAGCATACGCCGAGGTGCTGAGTCATTTATGCTTGGGATTGGGTTTTCCTCAACCGTCTTTAATACCAGACGAGCAAAGTTTATATTATTGGCCAACATATTCACCTGCGATCGATCCTTTGGCTTGGTGGCGGGGTGAGCATAGCTAAATTAATCCTCGATCCGCAAAACCTGATGGATTTTGTGGTGACTTCGTTGTTTATTTTGGCTGACTAAAAATATTTAAACAATAACGAATAATCAACTTATTTGCCATGATAAATGTCTGTAGGGGCGGGTTAACAACAAGAAACCTGCTCCTAAAGATTCCTAGATTTTTACAAGCTTTGCCTTTAACTTTTTCTGCATACTAAAAGGCTTGCGCACTGGCGCGATTTCTGCCGCTGTTGGTGTCACCGTCCAATCATATTTTTGCAGCAACGTTGAAAGGATAATCTTCATCTCCATCTGAGCCAGTTCTACGCCGATACAACTATGCACCCCACCGCCAAACCCAATTAAGGAATAAGGCTGTTTCTTATCTTCCTCACGCGGGGGTGCAAACCTGTCAGGATCGAAGGTATCTGGATTTTGGTAAATTTCTGGCAACCGATGAGTCATCATCGGGAAAATGCACACATACCAACCAGCGGGAATCAAATAACCCCCATATTCAATATCTGCCATCGCCATCCGACAGATAATAAAACCTGGCGGATACATCCGCTCACCTTCTTTAATCGCATTAGTCAGATTGGGCAGTTGACGCAAATGAGAAATTAGAATCGGATTATTCCCCATCACTTGCTGCTGTTCCGTGCGTAATCTTTGCCGCCATTCGGGACTATTACCCAACTCGAACAATAACCAACTCATCAAGCTCGATGTGGTGTCATGCCCAGCAAATAGAAAGCCAATTGCTTGATTAATTACCTGCATCTCGGTGAATTTATTCCCATCTTCATCAACTGTATTCAGCAGCAAACTCAATACGTCTGTAGACTGCTCTAAATCGTTCTGTCTAGCTCTTTCTTGAATGATTTGACTGACATAATCAAAAATCTTCCGACGGGCTACTTGCCCTCTACCGTGCATCGTCAACGGATTATCCCATTTGATCACGCCGTTCAAACTATCTACGAGAATCGTAAACCATTCGCTCACTTGCTCGATTTCTGACGTTTTCTCACTCCCCAGAAAAATCTTAACCACCATTTTCAGGGTCAGTTTGTGCAATTCGGCACTGAGATCGATTGTCCCTTGTTTGCCCCAATCATCGATCGTCTCAGTCACAACCGCCTGAATCGTATCAAAATAAGACGCGATTGCCTGGGGCAGAAATACGGGTAAAATCAGCTTGCGGCTAATCCGATGCTGTGGCCCATCTTGCATCAATACCATGTCAGGACTAAGGATCGGGGCTAAGAATTTATTACCCAGCCGCGATGAGAGTTTATCAGCTTCATCTTTAAACACCAGCCGATTAGCTTCTGGCCCAACTAGACAAGCGATATTATTAAACAATCCTGGCATCGATACTTTG
>JANNDQ010000409.1:0-4939 GCA_031387965.1 Chamaesiphon sp. OTE_75_metabat_567 | reverse complement strand
AATCACCCTAGTCGTGCATCCCTTGTTCACGGTGCTTTGGAAAGCGGGATTCGCGCTGCCTACGAGATAATATCATTAACGCCTAACCGAGCAACATGAAGAACTTACCTCACCAATCGCTCAAGCAGCAGAACTATTATTAGGCGGAAACTTTCCACCTATCCACCCAAATTTGGGTAGATAGACTGAAAAATTCAGCATATTCCCCATATAAAAGCAGAATGTTTCTGCCTATCACACTATTTAAGGTGGATCTACTGAATTTTTCAACGTATTAAAACATCAATCGACATCCAACCAAATCACCAAATCACTCATCTGACTAAAATCTAACAAAGCCTCACCCAAATCATCCAACCTAGCGAGAGGTAAAGCCTTAACTCTTGCTTCTATCTCTAGGGATAGATTCCCCACGCGCCGATTCAACTGGCGCAGAATCATAGACTGAGCTTGCTTTAATTCACCTTGCTGTTCGATTTCTTGATAGATAACAGATTCACGCATCATCTCACTCCGAATTACTCGTCTAATTGTATCCCCTTTTAATTTTAACCCACCCAGAATTGAGTTTGCTGCTAGTTTATGTTGCGATCGCAATTCTAATCGGAGTTTCGGCAGCGATGGCAATTGGTAGAGTTCGCCCTTGACTTTGATATTCTTCAACTAGTAGTTCTAATACCTCTTCACCATGCTGAATTGCTTCTGCATATGTGTTGCCGTGGGTGTGTGCTCGATCACCAAACTCAGGCAAACTGACAACGTATGTTTCATCATCGATCGACCATTGAATAATCATACTGTAATGCGTTTTCATTCTGAATCTCCTGACTCCTCTAACCTTGCCAAATCTTTCAATGCGTTACGGACATCTTTTTCTTGGTATCTCTGGGCATCAGCATTATTTTGACCCGACAAGATAATGCTGTAATCTAGACTTTGATGACTCCAAACTGTATGACTACCTTTCCCAGATCGATAAGTGAAACCAGCAGTTAATAATATTGATTTGAGTTCTCTAACTTTTTGAGGCATGAATATCAATGCAATCTACCTCACAGATTAGCATATTTGAACTGATCGCGAATAACTAGATAGCTGCTATGATGACTGTGACCGTATTCTTAACAACAAAGGACAGAAGAACATGGTGCAAGCACCTGTAGCTCCAGTGGTGCTAGTAATCTTGGATGGCTGGGGATATCGCCCCGATATTCATGGAAATGCGATCGCGCAAGCTAAGACACCAAACATTGATAGTCTGTGGGCGGCTTATCCACACACCCTCATCGATACATCTGGACGAGCAGTAGGATTGCCAGATGGACAAATGGGTAACTCGGAAGTTGGACATCTCAATCTCGGTGCGGGTAGGATTGTGCCCCAAGAATTAGTTCGGATTTCTGATGCGGTTAAGGATGGGAGTATCCTAGAAAATTCGGCATTGGTAAAAGTTTGTGAGGATGTCAAGCAGCGTCAAAGTAAACTCCATATCATCGGACTCTGTTCTGATGGCGGTGTTCATTCCCATCTGGATCACTTAATTGGATTGTTACAATTAGCCCGCGCTCAAAATATTACGGAAGTTTGTATTCACGCGATCACTGATGGGCGAGACACCGATCCGCGTGACGGTTTACTCGCGATGGAGAAGATAGAACAAGCGATCGCCCAAATTGGCGTGGGTAAGATCGTAACCGTCAGTGGTCGCTACTATGCACTCGATCGCGACAATCGCTGGGATCGGGTCAAGCTAGCTTATGATGTGATGACTGAATCTGGAGATGGGACTGGTGAAACTGCTAGTACCGTCCTGAAAAATAGCTACGCTGCTGACAAAACTGATGAATTCATCAGCCCCACCAGAATCGCCCCAGGTGCGATCGAATCTAATGACGGGGTGATTTTCTTTAACTTCCGCCCTGATCGTTCTAGACAGCTCACTAGTGCCCTGGTAAATTCAAAATTCACAGGCTTTATCCGCACCCAAATTACGCCGCTGACTTTCGCGACTTTTACTCAATACGATTCGACACTGCCTGTACTCGTTGCCTTTGAACCGCAGCAACTCCATAACCTCCTAGGTGAAGTAGTCTCTGCCCGTGGGTTGTTACAGTTTCGGGTAGCTGAAACTGAAAAATATGCCCATGTGACTTATTTTTTCAATGGGGGACGTGAAGAACCGCTAGCAGGCGAGGATCGAGAATTGATTCCTAGCCCCCAGGTGAGTACATACGATCGCGCTCCAGCGATGTCTGCGGCAACTGTAACGGATGTGGTCTTGGCAGCGATCGCCAAACAGAAGTATGCTTTAATCGTGGTCAATTATGCTAACCCTGATATGGTGGGGCATACAGGTAAAATGGCACCAACAATTCAAGCGATCGAAACGGTCGATGCTTGCATGGGTAAACTATTGGCAGGTGTCGGTAAAGTCGGTGGCACGACGATTATTACCGCAGATCACGGCAATGCCGAATACATGTGCGATGAGGCGGGAAATCCTTGGACAGCTCACACTACCAGTCAGGTACCATTAATCCTAGTCGAAGGTGAAGGTCGTCAACTTCAAGGGCACGGTACCGATGTGATCCTCCGCGAGGATGGGAAGCTTGCAGACATCGCGCCAACAATTCTTGAAATCCTCCAAATTGCCCAGCCCAGGGAAATGACTGGTAAATCGATGATTGTACCCACATTAGTTGAATTTCAGCAGACTCGATCGCCGATGCGAGTGGGGATGTAAAGTCGATATACTTAACAGAGCGAGATACAATTAAGAATCAAAGGCTATTTAAGATTACTAGATGAATATTATTACTGTTGTTCAAGTTATTTGGTGTGTATCCGCATTTGGATTGACTGCAATGGTCATGCTCCACAGTCCCAAAGGTGACGGCATTGGTGGAATTGGTGGTCAGGCGCAACTATTTAGCAGCACTAAAAGTGCTGAAAGCAACCTCAATCGGATTACTTGGGGTCTGTTTCTAGTCTTTATCACGATGACAACCATTCTAAGCGCAGGTTGGCTTAATCCAGCTGCGGTTTCAGTACCAGTAGTAGTTCCACCGATTGGGAATTAACTAGAGTCAATCTGGACTCTGGACACTTCTCATATCGATAGACTGTGCTTTTCTCAGACTACTACCAATGATAGGCGGTAGTTTACGGTAGGTTGGGTTGAAGAATGTTGGCGTTGGCGAGAGCCTGCCTTTGGCACAGCCTTTCCGTTCGCGTTCGCGGAGCGTCTGCCTGCGCAGAAGCGTTCCGTTGGCGTTGGCGACAGCCTGCCGTCAGGCACAGCCTCTCGGAGAGAAGGAAAGGAAACAACCCAACATTTCTAGGATGTTGGCGTGTGAGTTGGGTTATCCCCTGACGGAGATGCTGCCGCAAGTGCTCCGCGCAACCCAACCTACAAATTTTCTCAGGTTAGCTACGACGATAACAAAGTCACTCGCATCCCATCACTTGATACCAGGATTTTGGCATCTACCGATCCTGGCTGATTCGTAGTCACACATCCTCCTCCTTGCCAGATAACTAGTGGATCGTCTCGATCTGGCCCAAAACCAAGTTCATCGGTAGCATAGGGCAACGTCTGTGCAAAGCAACGGTGCAAAAGTGGCGAGGCATCGAAACAATTTCCCGCAACTGGGTTGTAATAGATGATGTAAATATTCCGCGCTGGTGCTGCAAGTGCTGCTTCTACACCTGCTACGACATTCGCAATCAGTTTAGCCCCAAACGGATTGTACAAGAAGATAACAAGATTGCCAGCAGGTAAGGGAAAAGTACTGGCATCTCCCACCGCCACTTTCACAGGCGTTCGCGTTGGAAATTTGGTAGCGACGATCTCCGCGTTGCGACGAGCAATCTCTGCCAACCGTGACGATAGTTCAACCCCAAGAATAGCTCGAAAAGGAAACTCCGATGCCACTAACAGGGCGCGTCCTTTGCCACAGCCGAGATCAATGAAAGTATAATCATCGAGCGGCAATAGCTCATTAAGCGCCAATCGCAACACATTTGGCTGGGAACCTGCATAGTCAACTGCGTGGGTAATAATAGCCTCCTGATCTGAAATATCCTTAGCTGGAGCAACACCGCTAGTATCAGTACGATGCAAGAGATCGAATGGATGAATTCGATCCCAGCCATTGCCGTAGAGCAGATTTCCTTTAGGTATTTTCTCAATTTGCGTGCGTACTGATGGCTGTCGGATGATCGTTGAGATTACAGGTATTCGCCCGACGGCTGCCATCAAACGTCTAACCGTCTTTTTTAATGCCATGTGCTAGATGTTTCCTTAATAGATCGATTTAATCAGATAAGGACATAGTATCTCGATCGAGGATTCATCACGTAGTAATTCAGATACTGATCCTACATTAATTTTTTCGATGACCAGCTTGGCTTAGTTGTCTATCTACCCACCTTTGTCTTGTAAAATATCGTCAGGCGACGATCGCCATCCTTAATTTTTCCAGCGTAGGCACACCATGACTCAGACGAGCACTGAACTTGACTTTCTCGCACTTGATGCCGAATTGAGTCAACAAACTCCTCAAGCAATTATCAAACGGGCATTGAGCCTATTTGATAATATTTCGATTTCCTTTAGTGGGGCTGAGGATGTTGTACTGATTGACATGGCATATAAAATTAATCCAAATGTCAAAGTCTTTAGTCTCGATACTGGTCGTCTTCATCCAGAAACTTATCAGTTTATCGATCGAGTCCGCAAACACTATGGGATTTCGATCGATGTCGTCTACCCAGAAGCTGCTCCAGTTGAGGCTCTCGTCAAAGCCAAAGGTTTATTTAGCTTCTACGAAGATGGACATCAAGAATGCTGTGGGGTCCGCAAGGTAGCTCCCCTCCGACGCAAATTAGCCACTCTCGATGCCTGGATCACTGGACAGCGCAAAGACCAAAGTCCGTC
>JANNDQ010000354.1:0-2525 GCA_031387965.1 Chamaesiphon sp. OTE_75_metabat_567 | reverse complement strand
CCCTGATTCAAACTATTTTTTACCTATCTTCTGAAATGTACGGATATCACTAAAAAATCCCTTCCAAGAGGGGATTTTGATTCGAGGGGCTTTGGCTTATTTATCGTCTTCGTCTTTGCGTTCTAGCCGAGCGATGCGTCTTTTCATTAGTCGCGTTGCCCTAGCATTGTCAGCTACCTCATAGTTGAGATCATCGAGATAGTTTCGCAGAGAATTGAAACCCTCACGGATGGTGACGATTACTGTCCCTTCAATACTATCGACTCGCTGCCGGAGCGTCGTCACATCTTCACGCACGGCATTCATGTTCTGTTGCATGGCAGACATATCACGTTGCATGGTGGACATGTTCTCTTGCATGGTGGACATGTTCTCTTGTACGCCATTCATGTCATGTTGGGTTGTAACCATGTTTTGCTGGATTAGTTCTCTTAGCTCGGCGATTTGAGCTTCGATGCGGCTGCTTTCTTGTTCGGACATAGAATGCTCTCAGACAATAGTTGGAAATACATATCTATTATATTTACCTGACTCCCTTCCCGCCCACCAAATAGATAATCCGTAACTACTCATTCATGGATTTGTAGGTGGCAACGGCGGATGGGGACTGTCCGGTGAGGTAGCGGAAGATCCAGTACTTGAAGACGGTATCGATCAGGACGGGGAAGGTGGCGATGAAGAGGGAATTGAACTCGCGGTTTTCGGCGATGCCGAGGTGTCTGGCGGTGCCGGAGAGGATGATTTCCCAGCCGTGGGGGGAGTGAAAGCCGACAAAGGTATCGGTGAGGAGGATAATGCCAAAGGCTTTGGCAGAGTCGCTGAGTCCAGAAATTAGATCGTCGATGAAGGATTTGAGTACTTTGATCTGTTGGTGGCTGTGGGTAATCAGCCAGCCAAAAGCGATCGCGGCGAAGATATCGGCGAACCAGTTTTTGACGGCATCAGCACTTTGACGGTAGAAATCTATTTTGACAGCTTCGGCTTTTTGTTTGATTTGCTCTTCCATTTGCTCGATCGATAGTTTCGGTGTCAATCCGACCATTTGCTGGAACTTCAGTTGCTTTTCAAACATCTCGATTCGATCGAATGCCTCTTGCTGGAGGTTGACATTTAGGAAGACATCGGCATGTCGATAGCTGCGGTAGGTATCGACGATCGGTCCCACGATCACCAGTTTGGAGAGGAGTTGCACCAGCAGCGGGACAAGGATCATCAGCAGGATATACCGCAGTGCGGTTCTAGTTTTACCCTGACTGAAGCGATAGTTGACGAGGACTTGAGTTTCGGCTTTGGGGTTGAGATCTTGCTGAATCCGTCGAAAGGTGGCAATCAGGGATGGATCGATAAAGGGTCTGGGGTTCATGTTTTCCCCGACTCGATCGGCCCGATTGGGCAGATTATTAGAGTGGCGATCAGTAATTTCGATGGCGGGATTATTCCCGGTTTTGTCTCGCTGATTGCGTTCGCGTAGGTTTGCGCTCGGTGAGTTGAGAGCGAGGGGATTACCTTGATCTAGCGGTGGGGCAATTAGATCGATCGCGCGTTCGCCCAGGCTAGAGCGTTGGGGATTAAAATTGTCAAGTTGAGCCGTGTTATCCGCATAGCGAGTCAAGATATCATCGATAAAGCTCAGTTTCTCCAAAATTCGAGCTTCATATTCGATATCTGGAGTGTAGGAATTGATATCATTAAAACCCTGACCGTCAAACTGCTGCGGATCGGGTAGTTGAGGATAATTATTGCCAGTGACTGTTCGACTAGTTTGAAACTCGGCGAGTCGGAGCCGAGCAATTCTTAGATACTTATTCAGATTGTTCTGAAAGTAGGTATCAACTTGATTATTGGGATCTGCGGTGGAAATGGTAATCTTGTCACCACCAAAATGTTCATCTTCGATCGCTTTAATTTTCAAAGCTGCTTTGTAGGCTTCATCTAGTGCTCGATCGGCTGTCCGATAAAACCACTGATTTGCTTTGCGCCAGTATTGACTGAATCTATTCTCCATAGGGAGTAGAGGGTGAGGGTAGAGGGTAGCGGGTAGAGGGTAGCGGGTAGAGGATGATAGGATAACGTTTGTCACCAAATCCTCGATTGATGTCTACCCACGAAATTGATAATTGGAGATATGGAAAGTGTGAATAAAGCAATTTGGATTGAGGGGGGGACGCGGAGCGGCAAGACGGAGGGGCTAGTTACTCAATTTTTGCAGTGGCTGGAGGAGCGTGTTGTGCAGGGAGAACATTCCAGCACCAATGCAAAAATTTTAGTTCTGGCAGGTAATGACGATAGTAAACGAGATTTTGGTGACAGGTTAGTTGCAAAGACTGATGGTAAATATCCAATTTACGCTAAAACCACGATCGGGTTTATTCAAGATGAGGTGTTGTTATTTTATCCTCTTCTGATTCAGAAATTAAACCTCCCTGCACATTTTCCGCTGAGATTGCGTCCAGAGACGGAACAGGAGCTAGCTACTAAATTATGGCGAACGGCTCTAGAACGGGTCAATTGGCGGGAAATAGCCC
>JANNDQ010000339.1:0-2615 GCA_031387965.1 Chamaesiphon sp. OTE_75_metabat_567 | reverse complement strand
TACAATTTCGATTGTGTTAGCGGACAGCAACTATTATAACCGAATGTCCACTAGTGTGCTGGGGGATTGAGTTAAATTTTAAATCGTACCTTTATGCAGCCTAAATTTGCCGATGAATTGGCTTGGCAACAAGCAGAGTTTCTGATGCAACCGATTTATATTCGGATTATTGATCGAATTCGCCAACAGTCGGAGGTTTCAACCTGGGAAGTTAGTTATGAAGAGGTGAAGGAGCCACATCCGACAAATTATCTCTGTCTCAAATCTCCGAGTGGGCTGTTGAAATTCGATATTTGGGATTTATGTTATCAGGTATGTTTTCTCAATTATCATGGCAGTCACAGTGAGTTGGGGAGTCAAATTGTGGAGGTGGATGCTAGTTTGATTGACATGGAGGCGAGGATTCCCGATTGGACTCGGTTGGACAATAAGGCGAAGGATGTGATTGTTCGTGTCTTTGAGAATTTACCAGAGTAAGATAACTGACGGTTGAAACTGCCGCTCATGTTGCAAAGTCTGCCTACGCAGACTAAATAGATATATATGGAAAATAGTACTTTGAATAATTTACAGACAATACTGCAAGCGGCGAAAACTGGTGCTGCACTATATGATAGTTCTGATTGGGGAAAAATTTTGGTTGGCGATCGAGATAGATTACGTTTTTTGCACAATCAAAGTACGGCAGATTTTGAGAAACGTCAGGCTGGGGAATGTTGTGATACGGTATTTGTGACTTCTACGGCAAGGACGATCGATCTAGCGACTGGACTGATATTAGATGATGAAGTGTTGTTAATCGTATCGCCCAATCGTCGGGAGTATTTATTTAATTGGCTCGACAAATATATCTTTTTTGCCGATCGAGTGACGTTAAAGGATGTCACAGCTAGTCTAGCTAGTTTTACTTTGATGGGTGCCCAGAGTGCAGCGATATTAGAGCGATGGGGATGTCCAAATTTGACAGAGTTACCCCAGTCTAGTCATAAATTATATCACGTCGATGGCATTGAAGTGCGGATCGCGATCGGTACTGAATTGGGCTTACCTGGATATCGCTTAATAGTCAATCAAGATAAGTCAGCAGCATTACAGCAGAGTCTGATTAATTTAGGTGCTGTGATTATGGGCGAGGATGCCTGGGAATGCCTGCGAATCGCTCAAGGTAGACCCAAACCTGATGCGGAGTTAACGGAGGATTACAACCCGTTAGAGGTGGGTTTGTGGCAAACTATTTCGTTTAGTAAGGGCTGTTATATCGGACAGGAAACGATCGCGAGGCTAAATACTTATAAGGGTGTAAAGCAGTACCTTTGGGGCGTTAAATTAGCTAGATCTGTGGCGGTGGGTACAGTAATTACTGTCGATGGAGAAAAAGTTGGTGTTCTGACTAGTTGTAGCGAGATTGATGGAGAAATATTGGGATTGGGCTATGTTCGATCGAAGGCTGGTGGGGTAGGATTGAAAGTGATGTTAGGTGATGTGGGGGGAGAACTTATTAGTCTTCCTTTTGTCCGCCATGAATACCCAGTTTAGAGCGTCAATCGCCGATGGATCTTTCATCTCTCGCTTTAGCCAATAAACCATGTTTGGGGGCAAAAATCATGGCGATAATAAATAATAACGTTTGAACCACAACGATACAGCCCCCAGTTGAGCCATCAATATGATAGCTAACATAAGTCCCAATTACGCTCGAAAATACACCACTTGCCATGGCAATCAGTGTCATGTGGTCGAAGTTATCACTTAATAAATATGCCGTTGCACCTGGAGTTACTAACATGGCAACAACCAAAATAATGCCGACAGTTTGTAGTCCAGCAACGGCTGTTAGTGATAGGAGCGATAGCAGCACATAATAAAGAAAAGTAATATTTAAACCGATTGATCGAGCATGAGTAGAGTCAAAGCAAAATAGAATTAAATCCTTTCGCAAAATTGCCAGAGTTCCTAGGGTAATTACACTAATAATTACAGTTTGAACAATATCTGCATCCGAAATACCTAAGACATTCCCAAACAAAATATGGGTTAGATCGATCTCACTTTTAACTTTAGAGATTAAGACTAAACCCAATGCGAAAAAACCAGTAAATACCAGCCCAATTACTGTATCCTCTTTAATCCGAGTTTTTGCCTTGACATACCCAATTGCAATTACTGAACCCACGCCAAAAGCAAATGCACCGATAGCTAGCGGGATATTTAGAATATACGCAATTACAACCCCTGGCATTACTGCGTGGGAGACAGCATCACCCATTAATGCCCACCCTTTCAATGTCATATAGCAAGAAAGAGCCGAACAGACAACTCCAACTAATGCACTAACTAGAATTGCCTTCACCATGAACTCATGCTGTAAAGGTGCAGTAAACCACTGAATTAAATCCATTATTGTCCTCCTATTTTGTGAAATAAAAATTAATTAATTAACTCGATCTTCTCGATTAAATAGACTTTTAGCCAGTGACAAATCACCGGCTGAGCCACCAAATGTTAGTGATAAATTTTCTTCTGTGAATACATCAGAAGTATTGCCATAAGCTAGAATAGTCCGGTTAATTAAGACTACCTGGTCGCAGAAAGTTTTAATTGAAGCCAGATCGTGG
>JANNDQ010000386.1:0-6123 GCA_031387965.1 Chamaesiphon sp. OTE_75_metabat_567 | reverse complement strand
CCACCCGATGACCGACTAGATCTATTTCCCAAATTCCATTAATTACCTGAGTTCCCCCACTCCAGAGCCAGTCGAATAAATCGTGAATAACCTCCTGTCGATCCACACCTACTCGTTCCCCTTCTGTCTCGATATCGTCACTAAACTTTGCAGAGATGACGGCTAGCTCAGATGACTTCCATTCAATTTTCCCCTTCCACAATGGCACGACTGGATCGATTGGCAAATTCTCTTCACTTAATCGATATAGGCTAGCTTTAAAACTACTTGAACCAGCATTTAGCACTAAAATATTCATTTTCTATTGCTGGAGTGGCAAATGTGGGGGTTGTGAGTGATTCGGTGAAGCAGGTTGGATGTCATAGAGTCAAAAATCACCAATTACATTCTCATAATTTCACCATTCCATCAGTTATATTATAATCTCCTCGCCACTTAAATTCGATCCGTTCCTCTGCTTGAATAAACTCAACATTAAATAAATCAAATACTACCTCTCTACCTAACAATAGAGGCGCATCAGCAATTTCTGTTTGGAGCCAAGCCACAGGAGCTTTAAAATTGTGTCCATCAATAGTTATATCTACACCACGGGTGACATACTGAATCTCACCGCCAATGCCTGTACCGTCTGACAAAATTTCTCCATCAGCCAGTCGAAACCCCAATAACTCACCAATTTCTCGACTAATCAAACTCAATTCTGCGCCAGAGTCTACCAACATCAACACATCATGATTAATAGAACCATTACCCAAGGTGACGAGATATTCTGGCTCCCATTCATGCCTAGCTATGCCATAGAATTTAAACCAAAAAAATTGGAATTCTGATGTCTGGGTGGGAATCCATTTCACCAGATAGGGTTCATTTTCTGCTTCAGCTAGAGCTTCTACCAAATCCCAGTTTCTTCCCGCTGCTAATAATCGAGTGGAACTATAAGCCACAAACTGGCGACGATAATTTTCGCGCAGCATCTGACGATGCTGATGTCCCCACCGGATAATTTCTCGCGTTTGTTCGGGAGTAGGTTTCATGCGGATTCGAGTAGTCTTGTGCTCGAATCTATTATAAATCGAATTATACTCACGATCTCAGACAATGCCAAAAACCGGATAAAACACCAGTAGCGCCTGCTACAATCTATCAAAAGATTGATTTCAAGATCTCTCTAAAGATAGATAGAAAGAAGATCAGATAATCGGTATTGTGAGGGAGTTAAATTCGGACATTACTATGGTAATTAGTATCTCAAATCCAAATCCAAATTTGACTTCAGCCGCTACATCTACAACCGCACTCACCCCTACAGAATTACATCAGATCCACGGCTTTTGGCGGGCTTGTAACTACCTTGCGGCGGGGATGATTTACCTGCAAGATAATCCACTCCTGCGCGAACCGCTCCAACCCGAACATATCAAAAATCGCCTACTGGGACACTGGGGCACTAGTCCTGGCTTGAGTTTCATTTATACCCATATCAACCGCGTCATCACCAAATTTGACCTCAATGCTATCTATCTCGCTGGACCTGGACATGGTGCGCCAGGGGTTCTCGCTCCGGTATATTTAGAGGGCAGCTACTCGGAAATTTACACCGATAAAACTGAAGATTTGGATGGAATGCGAGCATTTTTTCGCCAGTTTTCCTTTCCGGGTGGAATTGGCAGCCACTGCACACCCGAAACCCCTGGTTCGATTCATGAAGGCGGTGAACTTGGCTATAGTATTTCCCATGCTTATGGTTCAGTGTTGGATAATCCTGACTTAATTAGTGTGGTTGTAGTTGGGGATGGCGAAGCTGAAACTGGGCCACTTGCAACCGCTTGGCACTCAAATAAGTTCCTCGATCCGCGTCGGGATGGGGTGGTATTGCCGATTCTGCATCTTAATGGTTACAAGATTAATAATCCGACGATTTTGGCGCGGATTAGCCATCAGGAATTAGAACGATTATTACAAGGTTATGGTTATACTCCTTACTTTGTCGAAGGGGATGACTACGAGATTATGCACCAAAAGATGGCGGCAACACTCGATACCTGCATAGCTGAAATTCATGCGATCCAATCGCGGGCGCGGCATGATGGCGATACTGCTCGTCCATTATATCCGGCGATCGTCCTCCGCTCTCCCAAAGGCTGGACGGGGCCAAAGCAGCTCGATGGGCATCAGATTGAGGGTTCCTGGCGATCGCATCAAGTTCCGCTCAAGGTTGTCAAAACCAATCCGAAACAACTGCAAATGCTGGTTGATTGGCTCCAGAGTTACCATCCAGAAGAGCTATTCGACGAGCATGGTAAGTTGAGGTCAGAATTTCGCGCTGTCGCTCCGCAAGGCACCAAGCGGATGGGTAGCAATCCCCACGCTAATGGTGGTTTGCTGCGTAAATCGCTGCGCCTGCCTGATTTCCGGCAATACGGAGTAGATGTATCTGCACCCGAACAGATTGAAGTCTCCAATACTTACCCATTGGGCGTATTTATGCGCGACATCATTCTTGCCAATCCCGATAATTTTCGGGTGTTCGGCCCCGATGAAACGGCTTCTAATCAGCTTCAGGCGGTGTATGAAGCGACCAAGAAGGTGTGGTGGGGTGAGTATTTACCGGAAGATGCCGATGGGAGTGAGATGGCTTTGGATGGGCGGGTGATGGAGATGTTGAGCGAACACACTCTAGAAGGTTGGTTAGAGGGATATTTATTAACGGGTAGGCATGGTTTATTGTCTACTTATGAAGCCTTTGTGCATGTGATTGATTCAATGTTCAATCAACATGCTAAGTGGTTACAAATTTCACGAAAATTATCATGGCGGGCAAAAGTTTCTTCCCTGAATCTATTAATTACTTCGACAGTTTGGCGACAGGATCACAATGGTTTTACCCATCAAGATCCAGGTTTTCTCGATCTGGTTGTCAATAAAAGTATGGAGGTGGTGCGGATATATTTACCACCTGATGTTAATTGTTTGCTAGCAATTGCTGATCGCTGTTTTAGAAGTACCGATCTAATTAATACGATAGTTTCTGACAAGCAGCCTCATCTTCAGTATTTAAGTATAGATGCCGCAATCGCTCACTGCACCAAAGGCATCGGGATCTGGGAGTGGGCGAGTACCGATCTTGGGGTCGAGCCGGATGTGGTGATTGCCTGTGCGGGGGATATTCCCACTCAAGAGGCTCTCGCTGCTGTGACAATTTTACACGAGGCATTTCCCGATCTGAAGATTCGGTTTATTAATGTCGTCGATTTACTCGCGCTTCAACAGCCGAGTGAATATGCTGATGGTTTATCTGATCGAGATTTTGATAGTTTATTTACAATTAATAAACCAATTATCTTTAATTTCCACGGTTATCCTTGGTTGATTCATCGTCTAACCTATCGCCGGACAAATCACAAGAATCTCCATGTGCGAGGCTATAAAGAAAAGGGGAATATTAACACCCCCTTAGAACTCGCAATGAACAATCAGATCGATCGATTTAGTATTGCGATCGACGCGATCGATCGGGTACTAAAATTACAAGTAGCTGGGGCGCATATTAAAGAACAACTGAAGAATCGTCAAATCGAATGCCGTCAATACGCTTATAAACATGGCACCGATTTACCCGCAGTTGTAAATTGGCGGTGGACGAGTCTGAACAGCTCAAGATAATTGCGGCATCGACTCATGCTAGAAAACTAATTATGTGGGCTAGAGGCAATTTCTGAATTACTCTACCCCACGGATTACTTTACAATAGTGAGAAATACAGGATCGAGTATAGCTTAGTGATTCAGGCAGAGACATTAGAATTATTGGAATGGTCGCGGTTATGTCAGCAGGTGGCGACATTTGCGGCGACTAAATTGGGGACGATTGCGGCTCGAAATTTGGTGATTCCCACTCAGCCCAGTATCAGTCTGAATCTCCTCGCGCAAACGAAGGAAGTATATGAACTAGAAACCCGCCTGACTGGTGGCTTGTCCCTGGATGGGATTGAAGATTTTGGGGATGCGCTGGAGCGGGCTGCGGTACAGGGGATGCTATCGGGGAAAGAGCTGCATGAGATTGCGACTACCCTAGCAGGAATGCGGAAGCTGCGGCGGACGTTGGATAGTGAGGAAAATATTCCAGTTTTACAGGATCTCATCGCTGATGTGCGGACGTATCCAGAGATCGAGCAGGACATCTATCATTGTATCGACGATCGCGGCGATGTTACGGATCGATCGAGTGATAAGTTAGCCGATGTCCGGGTTAAGCTCAAAGGGATGCGGGAAAAGATTTACAAGCTACTCAATGGCTTGATTCAGCGTCAATCTAATGCAATCCAACAACCACTGATCACTCAACGGAGCGATCGATTTGTAATCCCAGTTAAAGCTTCTCACAAGGATGCAATTCCTGGGGTAGTTCACGATACCTCTGGGAGTGGTTCGACGCTCTACATAGAACCTCATCAGATTATTAATCTGGGAAACCAACTGCGTCAGCTCCAACGCCAAGAGCAACGAGAAATCGAACTAGTTTTAACGGCTCTAACGTCCAAGGTGACAGAGGTTGTAGACGATCTCGAACATCTGCTGGTAGTGGCAACGACGATCGATCTCGCGACAGCCAGAGCTAGATATAGTCTGTGGCTGGAAGCAAATCCGCCGCGATTGATCGAGCGAGACAGTAATGAATATATTACCTTGCGCCAACTCCGCCACCCGTTACTAATTTGGCAACACCGACATGAAGAAGGGCCAGCTGTAGTTCCAATCGATCTGTCGATTCGTCCAGACATTCGCGTAGTGACGATTACTGGCCCCAACACAGGCGGTAAAACCGTCACCCTCAAAACCCTCGCGATCGTCGCTTTGATGGCCAAGGTGGGGCTATTTATCCCTGCTCGTGAGCCAGTAGAGATTCCCTGGTTCGACCTAATTCTCGCCGATATCGGCGACGAACAATCTCTCCAGCAAAGCCTCTCGACTTTTTCTGGACATATTCGCCGGATTGGGCGGATTTTAGATGCAATTGGTGAAGGTGACGAGGGGACGGGGGGACGGGGGCACGAGGAGAATATTAGTCTCCCCCTCTCCCAATCTCCTACTGCTCTAATCCTCCTCGACGAAGTTGGAGCCGGAACAGATCCCGCCGAAGGTAGCGCTTTAGCGATCGCATTATTGCAGTATCTAGCCGATCGAGCGATGCTAACGATCGCAAGTACTCACTATGGGGAACTGAAAGCGCTCAAATATCAAGACAGTAGATTTGAAAATGCTTCGGTAGAATTTGATGATGTCAAGCTTGCGCCGACTTATCGCTTATTATGGGGGATTCCGGGTCGATCAAATGCACTGTCGATCGCTCAAAGATTGGGTTTGAATCAGGAGGTGATCGAGAATGCCAAATCTCAGGTAGTTTTGGGTGCAACTCAGGAAGTAAATGAAGTAATTGCCGGACTCGAAGCACAACGCCGCAGTCAGGAAACTAAAGCAAATAAAGCTGCGACGATCCTCAAACAGGCAGAAGCATTTTATCTAGAAGTGTCCCAAAAAGCAGCTGAATTACAAGCACGAGAACAGGAGCTAAAACTCAATCAAGAACGAGCAATTCAAACTGCCATTGCGGAAGCTAAAGGTGAGATCGCGCAAGTGATTCGCCAACTCCAACAAGGCCCCCAAACTGCCCAGTCTGCCCAGCAAGCCACTGCTGAACTAGATGGACTCACAAATCGTCATCTACAGGCTAAATCGACTCCTAAGCCGCCACCAAGCTTCAATCCACAGATTGGCGATCGGATTCGCATCCCCAAAATCGGTCAGAAAGCCGAAGTAATCAGCAAGGTGGATGAAAATGGCAATCTCAACGTTAAATTTGGGATGATGAAGATGAATGTTGCACTAGTCGATATCGAATCTTTAACAGGCGAAAAAGCCGATCCACTGCCGAAGAAATCAGGGGCAAAAGTTCCTGGAAAAGTTACTTCAGTTGCAGCGGTAGTAGCAATTCGGACATCGACAAATACTGTCGATATTCGAGGGCAAAGAGTCACAAATGCGGAAGCCGAGATCGAACGGGGAATCGGCAAAGCCTATCAATCAGGAATTATGTGGGTGATTCATGGCAAAGGTACTGGTA
>JANNDQ010000307.1:0-2098 GCA_031387965.1 Chamaesiphon sp. OTE_75_metabat_567 | reverse complement strand
GTGAAGGAGACACCGACGATCGGATCTAGTTCCCGACTATACTGATAACGTGGTTCTTGGAATTTATGATTGAGCAATGCGGCAACGGCTAGACCAGCAGCAGTGAAGGCATCTTTCTGCTCTTGAAGGTTATTTGGATCGAGCTGATTCAAATGTACTTCACTAAGATTACAATGGAAGTTCGTTCCTAAGATCTCGCCACAGTTGTGTGTAACACATCCATTTGCAATAAAAGAATGAGTAAGCGGAACATGGAGATCGTACACAAGCTCCTCAGCATATTCGGCAACACTTTCTACAGCAGAGGAAAACCAACTATTCTGGGTTTCTGGAGAATATGTTCTGGTAGGCTGCCAATCAACAAATTGCTGCAATTTCTGGCGTTTTTCAGTGGACAATGGAAATCCGATTATTTTAGCAAACTTTTTAGCCTCACCACGGTAGATTAATAATCGCCAAGCACCGTTGTTTTGGCTAATTTTCTCCGTACCATCTTTGAGAAGATAAGACACTCCGGGAGATCCAGGTTTTGTTTTTTGACGCAGACTACTCCGAATACCCAGATTCACGAGTAGGAGTTGAGTTTGAGATAATAGAGTACGAGATTGGCTGACCAAATCGATGTGACGAGCTTTAAGACTAACTGCTCCATCAGCACAGAAAAGTCCTTGTAGAAAACCGATAATAACCTCTTTTGACTGATTGAAAAAACTAGCTGGTAAACTCTCTTTGGAATTTACGCCAAGTGTTTCAAAGAAGTGATTAAGTTTTTGAGAGCCGGAATGGAATGTATGCACACCCTTAATAAAACTAGGTTGGTGCTCATATCCAGTCAATGACTTTACGGCAGAAGATAAAACAGGAAAAGTCTCTGCATATTCAGTTTGATTAATGTAGAAGACAGCTTCTAAGCGATCCCTGCTTTTGTAGATCGACCCATCTCCATATAACCAACCAAGCATTTGAGATTGCTCTATTGAGATCGTTCCTTTCCCAAAATTTCCTTGACCTTTTTGTGTAAATATTTTATGTTCTTCGGTTAAATCCTTTGTGGCAATCCAGCCCAGATTTGTTAGATGTCGGTGCTCGGCTGTAGAACGCATTTGCATACCATTTGCAAGCGTTATTTGATAAGTTGTTTGGATTCCAGTTGGAAATGCGATTGCATCAGTTAATCGAACTCCTTCCAGCCCTATTGATCGAAGATCGACCAATGCTTGAAACTGTTGCCCAACAAGTTCGGAAATTGCAATCAGCCCTTTATTTGTTGCGACCAATGTATCCGCAGAATGACAAGGATTTAGCCCAAAACGCTGAAGTCTATGTTCAAGTTCTCGCTCATCAATATTAGGGTAATGTCTTTGAAACCAATCTTTAGCTGCTTGATTTTCATAAGCCTGTAAAAATTGACTTTTCTGTTCTGAAGTGACTATTAAATCGGAATTAGACCTGGCAACGGCTTCACCAGCCCATTGAATCGCACCTTCACCTGAGTAATATTGCTTCTGAACTGCCGCAACACACTCTTCTAAAGTAGGCTTCTTGTGGAAAACACGAGTATGATTACTCATCCGCAAAGCATCGCGTTCTGGGTCAATTCTCCAGCTTCCATTCTCGTCTTGCTGCCAGAGATTATCCTTGGCAGTTGCACCCAATGTATCATCTGAATTAAATTGTCTCATACCGGCACTACGACGTATGTTGCCTGCTACGATCGTGACCGCAGCTTCATCGATTAAGAGACAACATTCAACCGAGTTTAATTGTCTGCCAATTGCCTTATTTAAGATACTTGCACAGCGTCCATATAGCTCTAATAATCTCACTGGATTAGCAACCCCACCAAAACCTTTGAGGGGTTCACCTGCCGGACGGACGTTGCTGAGATCGATGCTGATTTGGACTTCATCGTTGAAGCGATCGTCAGTTGATAATTCTAATAAAATCTTGTAGGAATTGACCCAACCTTGACGACTATCGCCGACGCGGATTGTGGCGTTGTTTCCAGCGATTTCGACAGTGCTTAACTGCTGACGAATCGCGATCGGCACTTTGCCAATTTCGCTGATCGTTGTAACAGTTAATTTATTCCTAATTG
>JANNDQ010000299.1:0-2809 GCA_031387965.1 Chamaesiphon sp. OTE_75_metabat_567 | reverse complement strand
TGGTGCAGCAATCTTCCAACTGGGATCGACAACAGGAGTAGAAGTCAATCCAGCAGAAAGCACATTACTACCATCCATTTGCCAGAGAGAGGTCGCACCACTGTCATTGCGCCAGAGAATATCAGCTTTACCATCTCCATTGAAATCAGCAGTCCCAGAAATCTTCCAGCTTACATCGACAGAACTGATCGAAGTTAGACCAGACGACAGCACATTATTGCCATCCATCTTCCACAGCGAAATACTACCATTATCATTGCGCCAGTGGATATCAGACTTCCCATCTCCATTGAAATCGCCAGTTCCAGCAATCTTCCAGCTATTATCGACAGAGCCAATACTAGTAGCCGTGGCAGAAACGACAGTACCACCATCCATCTTCCACAGCGAAATACTACCATTGTCATTGCGCCAGAGGATATCGGATTTACCATCGCCATCAAAATCACCAGTCCCAGCAATCTTCCAGCTTGGAGCAACGACGGGAATTGAGGTCAAGCCAGAAGCGGGAAGAACAGTATTGCCATTCATTTGCCAGATCGAGACGCTGCCATCATTATTGCGCCAGAGGATATCAGACTTCCCATCGCCATTGAAGTCGGTGCGGGCAGGGGCAGTGACAATGGTTGTCGCACCACTAATTTGAGTAATACCGGAAATTGCTTGACCGATTGTCCCCGCGCCTGTGTTGGGATCGATCGCAATCTTGGTACCCTTGCCATCAGGCTGATTACTGATTCCGGCCAGTTGACCGTTTTCAAAAGCGAGAGCTGTTAAGCCTGTAAATCCAATTGAACCGATTTTAGTAGCTCCAGCGGGATTTGCCAGGGGGATTTGCCAGAGCGCATCAGTACCAGGAGTATCTTTTGCTGTAACCAGGAACCGACTATTCACGGCATCGTAGACAAAATCATCTCCGTTAATTACAAATCCTGTCGGTAGATCACCGACTAGAGTAGCCGTATAGTTGGCAGTGATACTAATAGGTGGTGGTGTCGTATCGATCGTGTAGATTTTACCGCCAGTAGTTGTCCTCACGAGTGCATAAAGTTGCTCATTAGCATATTCGATCGCATTGATCGGATCGATCTTTCCTTTGATCCCAAATTGACCAACAGGACCTTGAATCGTACTAAGGGCAAGAATTCCATTGGCAGGGACAATTTGGTTGCCTGAATCTTTACTGGGATCGATCCGAAGTAAGATATTGCTACTAATTCCATAAAACTGACCCTTAGGTGATAGTGCGGCATCGGCGAGGCCAGTACCACTTGCCAACGAAAAAAACTTACCATCAGCACCGACTGTCCCTACGTAAACATTGTCGTAGCCGCTTCTGACTTGAGTTGTACCAGTACTAACGATCGATGTTGCTTTACCACCATCTTCAGTTGACAAGGTATAGCTTCCAAGGTCATTACCCTGATAAAAGCCAAAAAGACCGTCACCGCCACCATTGACCTCAACTTGATACTTGATGCCAGGAAATGTAGTCGCATTAAGCGAAAGCTTGCCAGCTCCAAAATCATCTAGGTCGTAATTAACAATCTCGCCTGTGGTGGCATTTCGTAGAATAACTTCAAAACCTGCAAAAAGTGGGCGAGTGACGGTGACGGTTAACTGTCGATAATCATCTAAACCCGTAAATTCGTATCGATCGAAAGAATAACCACTCCCGCTATACTTGCTATCGTCGCTAGTTAAAGATCCGGTAATAGTTTGACCTAAACTAATGTCTGCCATAAGTAATACCTGAAATATTGTTTACGTAATCAGTTAATTAAACTTGGGGATAAAAATAAATTAGTCTGTAAATTGAGCTTGTGCTGTTGGTGTTTAGTATAGAAAATAACCTTGGCTGAAGTCACGACAGGTTTCTGCACAGCTAAACGTAGTTAACAACCTCACCAACTACCGAAAACGATCGAGCCGCACGGAGAAAAGTACGCCAGTCGCCCAAATTCAACCACCAGAACATCGAAGAAACACTCGACCTAATCGGAGCGAAGTTATCGGCGCATTTCAAAGGATCGATCTAATATTTCTAGCCTTAATCCTGACCTATTAGAGCGGAATTGAGAGCTAAAATAAGAGTATCCCCGCTAGCGACCAACTAACGGGGATACCAGCGGCTCTTTTGAAAAGCTGCTGCACCCAGGGTTTCCCCCAGACTGCACTTTTCACTTAGAACCGCATATCAACAAGATTACTCATCTAATATTATGACCCAATCATCAGAACCAAACGAAGATCGTCGGATCGATCGCCAACTACGAACCATTGCCCGTCGGGTTAACCGCTTAGAAGATACTCAGGTGACTTGGGGCGAACTTAATGTCGAATTTGACCGCCTGTATGACGAAGTAGACGAACTCAAAGCAGAGGTAAAACAGCAATTTGCAGAGGTAAACACAAAACTAGACATCATCATCCGCCAGATGACCGGAATGGGACAAGAGTAACCGCCAAAACATCAGTTACTACTCCAGTCATGTAGGGCGGACAAAACTCAATGACCGATGGTACAATCTTGGTGCCTGTAGGAATACAAATACGACTATGAAAGCTGCCACAGTTATATTGCCTGTTATTTTTCTGGGCGTTTTAGCTCCCGTAAGTATCGTCAGCGCCCAAACTTACCAACCTTCCAATCGGGTGCCCGTTGCAGATAATACGCTCGGTACTCAGGTTTCGGGCAGTAATAATAACTTTGCGATTACGGGTGGTGTAAATCGCGGGCAGAATTTATTTCATAGTTTCCAAGATTTTTCGGTGCCGACAGGTGGTGCGGCGACATTTATTAATCCAG
>JANNDQ010000254.1:0-5798 GCA_031387965.1 Chamaesiphon sp. OTE_75_metabat_567 | reverse complement strand
CGATCGCGATCGACCCCAATGATGGTGGTGCATATAGAAATCGGAGCATTGCTAAATCTGGTGTGGGTAACAATAAGGGGGCAATCTCAGATGCAAATCGGGCGATTGCGATTAGCCCCACTGATGCCGTCGCCTACAACGTGCGGGCACTGGCGCAAGTTCAGTCAACTAATTATCAAGCGGCGATTGAAGATGCGAGTCGGGCAATTGCCCTCAATCCTGAGAACAGCTGGGCTTATTTACTCCGCAGCGTTGCTAAACTTCAGTCGGGAAATACCGAAGACAGTCTTGACGATCTCAACCGTGCGATCGTTCTCAACCCTCGTGATGGTTCGGCTTATCAACTGCGTGGGGCGCTTAAATCTCTAGCACAGGACAAACGAGGGGCTGTCGCCGATCTGAAAACAGCAGCCCAGTTATATCAACAGCAAGGACTAACAGCTAATTACAACAGCGTCACGAAAGAAATCAAGCGGCTTGGGTTCTAATTCAAGTTCAGATCGATTTACCAATGATCCGGTCAGAAGAATGTAGAATATTGTTCGGCACGATCGACAGATGCAATGAAGAAGAAAAACCTGGCAGTCCTATTCGGGGGTAGATCCGTCGAACACGAAATCTCCGTGATCACCGCGATTCAACTGATGAACGTCATCGACGTAACCCAGTACAAGATCATTCCTGTCTACATCGCTCAAACTGGGCGCTGGTATGTTGGTGATCATCTCTTCGATAAGAATTTCTATCGCCGCCTGCCCAGCTCACTCACAGAAGCTCAAGAAGTGGCGCTCCTACCTATTGCTGGTAGCAAAGGTCTCAGCTACCTTAGTTCTGGGTGTAAGGAGGTTTTACCTATTGATATCTATTTCCTTGCCTTCCACGGTACATTTGGCGAAGATGGCTGTATTCAGGGGATGCTGGAGATGGCAGATGCGACTTATACTGGATGTGGGGTGTTGCCAGCAGCGCTAGGGATGCACAAGTATCAGTGCAAGATGATGCTCAAGGCGGCGGGGATTCCCGTCTTACCTGCGGCACTGATCGATCGACGGGATGCCCAGAAGAGTCTAGCAGCCGTGCGGGAGCAGATTTTTGAGACATCGGGGTTGGAGCAACTGCCCCTATTTGTCAAACCTTGTAATTTGGGTTCGAGTATCGGGATTGGGGTTGCCAGAGATGAGCGGACATTAAATGCTTGCTTGGTGAATACGTTCCGGTATGATAGTCACGCGATCGTCGAACCCTGTGTGAAAGAAATCGTCGAAATTAATGTCTCGGTGCTAGAAGACGATGAAATCACTGCATCGGTAATTGAAATGCCCGTTTCTCTCAGCGGTGTGCTGACATTTGAGGAGAAGTATCTCCGCGATGACGGGGGCAAAAAGACAGGCGGTAACGAATCCCAAGGGATGGCAAGTTTGTCGCGGATCATCGACCCACCAGACCTCGATCCCGAACTTAAACAAGCTGCGATCGACTACGCAAAACAGGCGTTTAAAATATTAGGCTGTTCAGGGGTATCGCGAATCGACTTTATTATTGATGCCAGTTGCGATCGGCTTTATTTTAATGAGATTAATACTCTCCCTGGTTCGCTCTCTTTCTACCTGTGGATGAAGTCAAATCCACCATTAGTTTATACCGAGTTACTAAATCGAATTATCCGTCAAGCCGAGAAACGTCAAGTCACAAAACTCGCCCTCAAGCGTCAAGAGGGAATGCGGGCATTGTTCAAGTAGATTCCTATTAAAATGGCTCAATATAAACACGATAGATTCTTTAAATTCTATGTTCAAGCTCTATACAAAACTAAGGGTGAAACGCGCAAAAACATCAAAGTGATGAACGATGAAGAGTTAGAGATCGATTGTATGTTTGTAGCGCAGTCCGATAAATTGGGCTGGCAACAGGAGGACTTAGGACTATTTGACCACTTGATGAAAAAGCATCCGACGATAATAGTTGAACACTACAGCGGGTATCTCAATCAGAAAAGCATTAACGTTTCGATCACACGAAAAAATCTTTACTGGGAGCCAAAAGAAGCGGAATTAATCGAAGCTGCTCGGATTGAGTGGCAACTGAAAAAATCCGAGCCGTTACCGCAAGATGCAAGAGCGCAAATTGAAGTTCAGAATCCTTTTACTTGGGTGTTAGCGGTAAATTGTGGCGATAAGTTATTGGGTCTGTGCGAGGCTAAACCTTTAACTGAATATGGGGCAGGGGTGTATGAGTTGTCGAAGTTTCTGCGGATAGGAATTGTTGTTATCGATAGATTATCCGATGGTGAAGATGCGCTGTGGTTGAAGATGTTGGGGGATAAGGATTCGGCGCGGCGGGCGTTTGGGGAGATAGAGCAGTTGTCGCCAAATAGACGAGAGAAAAATGATATAATTAGGACAAGTCTGAAGTATTGTGTCTACTTGCGGGGATTGCCTACAGAGAGTTTAACTGAAGAGGAGCAAGATTTTATGAGAACGATGGAACAGGTTGATGCTTGGCTTGATGCTGAGATTGCTGAAGCAGAGCAGAAAGCACAAGAGCGGGGACAGGAGAGGGGAGAGGAGCGAAAGCAACAAGAGATTGCTCTAAATTTGCTCAACGAAAATATTCCTTTGGAAATTATTTCGCGCACAACTGGAATTACAATCGAGCAATTACAAATCCTCCTCTCTCAACTAGAAAATAACTAATTGATTACCTCCGGTAGGCTATGCCAACGAATCAGTAAGTAATCGATTCAAACAAATACGATTAATCGACGATATTATCCAAATATTAGTATCGTCGATCGAGCCTCGATCGGAAGTTATCGCTTCGCACAAGGTTGATCGTGGGCATCTGCCCACCCTACGTCTTTCTACCTGTGGATGAAATCAAATCCGCCGTTGGTTTATACCGAGTTACTAAATCGAATTATCCGTCAAGCCGAGAAACGTCAAGTCACAAAACTCGCCCTCAAGCGTCAAGAGGGAATGCGGGCGTTATTTAAATAGATTCTTGTTAAAATTAGTAGCTTCAAGCAAGGTCAAACAATAGAATTTCAGCCATACTTTCAGTTGTTAATTCTAACAATTCTGGACTATTAATTTGTACACCATCACCTGCTCGTAACGATTGACCATTGAGTGTTACTAGTCCTCGCGCAACTTGAATCCAGGCAAACCGATCTTGCGGTACCTCAAACTTAATTTCATCACCAGCCGATAATACTGAAACATAGAGGTTGATATCTTGATGAATAACAACTGAACCTTCTCGTCCATCCTTGGAACCAACCAGCAACAATTTACCCTGCTTTTCTTCTAAAGAAAAATTACGTTGGTCGTAACGCGGGGCAATATTTTGTCGATCTGGTAACATCCATATTTGTAATAAATGGACAGGTTCAGTAGCTGAATTATTAAACTCACTGTGTTGAATCCCTGTGCCTGCACTCATAATTTGGACATCCCCAGGGCGGATCGTCGAGCCAGTGTCTAGACTGTCTTTGTGGGCTAATTCACCATCAAGCACATAGGTAAGAATTTCCATGTCGCGGTGCCCATGAGTGCCAAAACCTGCACTGGGAATCACTTTGTCATCATTAATTACTCGTAGCGATCGAAAGCCCATCCGATTGGGGTCTTGAAAGCTACTAAATGAAAATGTATGCCAGCTATCAAGCCAGCCAATCTTAGTATGTCCGCGTAGATTTCGGTCGTGAATGCTATGGATATTAGTCGCAGTCATAATCGTCACCTCTGCTATTTTAGATCGCACACACAAAGTATAGACATTTTTAGATCGAGCTGGCAATTTATAGGAGTTAACAAGTCTGCAAATTGAACTACTCACTTCACAATATTTTCTATTTCATTTTATTTGTGTCGATATTAATAAAGGGAAGTGCCCCATTACCACCCATAACTTGCGGAAATTTGCCATCCCACTTATCGATCGCTTGTTTCTGCAATAATTCTACTGTTAGAGTTTCCCGTAAGAGCCGTTGGGCTTCGGCTTGTCCCTTGGCGCGGTTGACATTTGCTTCGGCTTCTTGCTCGGCTTCTTGAGCAACATAAACGGCTCTTTGAGCGCGTTGTTCAGCGATTTGTTTCTCTTCTACTGCTTTAGAAAATTCTGGTGAGAAATCTAGATCGACAACGCTAGTATCGAGGACGATAATTCCATATTTTTCTAGTCGATTACCGAGGGCGAGATCGAAATCTTGTTTAAGTTCATCCCGTTTGGTAATTGCTTCTTCGACTGTGCGCCGAGCTGCGGCGATTTTAAAAGATTCTTGGGTTTGGGGCGCAATAATTTTCGAGACGATGTTTTCAAGTGTGCCTTGAGTGCGGCGGATATTAACTACTTGTAAGGGATCGAGTCGAAAGTTGATCGCAAAACTAGCAGTTAAATCTTGCAAATCCTTAGTGGAACTTTGAGCAGGAACTTCAAATTTCTGAACGGTAATATCATAAATATCGACATTACCTGCAAAGGGCGGTTTGAAGTGGACACCTTCAAGCAAAACACCATCAGATGCTTTACCTAATACACTCACTACTCCAGCTTGACCAGGATTGATCACCACAAATGAATTGAGTCCGACTATTGCCAAGATTACCACAAGACTAACAGCGACGATTTGTTTCCAATCAAATTGATTATTAGGACGATCGATCATTCTAGCTACACCTGTTTTATTTACTAATTTAGAAATCGGATTAACTTTAGATCGGTGGATAGATATTTTAGGCTGATTTTACCTTGATTAAGTGATGGAATCGCCAGAAGAAAATCACCGCAGAAATTGCAATCCCGATCGATTGTCCAATCCACAGTCCATTACCACCCAATGGTGTCTGAAATCCGAGCCAGTAGCCACTCGTCAATCCTACACCCCAAAATGCCGCGAGACTGATCAACATCGGAATCCGGGTGTCTTGGAGTCCATAGAGGGCACCAGTAATGATTTTCTGAGGGCCATCTAAAATTTGAGAAATAGCTGCAATTGTCATTAATCCAGTTGCTAACATCACAACTTTTGCATTCAGTGGATCATTAATATCAATAAAGATGCCGATAATTTGCTGAGGAATTAACAGCATGATTACGGTCACAATGATCATGAATACTAGCCCGATCGCAGTGCCTACATAGCCCGATCGAATTGCGCCAGTGAGATTATTTTGACCCATTTCTTGTCCGACTCGAATCGTAGCGGCATAGGACATCGCTAATGGCACCATAAACGTAATTGCGATCGTCTGAAGTACGATTTGATGGGCTGCTAGAACTTCGGTACCTAATGCACCCATGAGATAAGTAACGATCGCAAATAGTCCAATTTCTAAAGCAGTTGACGCTCCAATCGGTAAACCTACCATGATTAATTGTGCTAGAGTTTGACGATCAAATCGATAAATCTGTCGGAAAAATTGATAGTGCTTGAGTTCCTTTTGAGTCAAAATATAAGCAACTAAAGCCAGAAACATCATCCAGATTCCCACGACGCTGGATATTGCAAGTCCAGTGATTCCCAAGCGTGGAAAGCCAAATTTACCAAAGCCCAGAGCGTAGTTGCCCACACTATCAATGATCGTGCCACCGATCGCGATCGACATGATAATTCGAGTCTGTGACATGGCGGATACCACACTCCGCAGCAGCGCAAATCCCAGCGCGGGAAAAAATCCCCATGCCATGACATCCAGATAGGTATTGCCCAAAACAACCGTTGTTTCTGCTTGCCCTAGATAGCGCATAACAACATCGAAATTGTAAATACCTATAGAAATCGGGAGACTCAATCCAAT
>JANNDQ010000202.1:0-2419 GCA_031387965.1 Chamaesiphon sp. OTE_75_metabat_567 | reverse complement strand
CCATTTTATCGGGATTCTCTTTCCAAGAGGCTATTACAAGGCAAAAGCTGTGCCTAATGCCAACGCTATCGCTTACGACTCTCTACCTGAATTTAGAATACCCTAAATGATAATTAAATGCAACAAGTTTAAACTTATTAGTATATCTATCAATATGAGTTCGAGCTAAGAATTCTTAAAAGTGTTGTTCAGTCTCAAATTAACTCAAATCATCGCGAATTCGATCATTAATAAAGTTTATCAACAGCTAAATTTAATTGATCGATAATCATTCTCATTAAAATGGCTAAAGCTAGATTTGACGAGGCTTACAAGTCCTACCCAACCCTATTTACTCGTGTTAGGATATGCGAATGAGACCACCATCATTAAACAGTTGAGTAACTTAGTTGTAAAAATATTAGGTGGTGTGGTTAAAAATTAAACCTTAGAAAAAGAGTGAGAGATTTATGACATCAGTACAAAGCTTAATGCGGGGATTTGGTCAAGTGGGCACCAATGTCGTTGGATTGGATCACACCGTGACAGAGCCAGTCTGTGAGGGCTTAAACATTGCTTTGGCAAGTTTTCAAGCCTTATATCTGCAATATCAAAAACATCACTTTGTCGTAGAAGGGGCAGAATTCTACTCCCTGCATCAATTTTTTGAAGATGGCTACGGGCAACTTAGAAGCCATGCTCATGACGTTGCCGAACGCTTGGATGGATTGGGCGGAGTACCTGCGGCTAGTTTTACCAAGTTGGCGGAACTTTGCTGCTTCACGCCTGAAGCTGACGGTGCATTTAACTGTCGGACGATGTTAGAAAATGACCTAGTTGGCGAGCAAGCAATCATTGCACTACTCCGCAGTCAAGCCAGCCAAGCTGAAAGCTTGGGAGATCGGGCTACACGTTATTTGTATGAGCAAATTCTCCTCAAAACTGAAGAAAGAGCTTACCATATCGACCACTTTTTGGCTCCTGATACCTTGGTAAGACTTGGGAATTAGTAGGCTCACATCTTGCACCAGTGGCTTCTCCCCTAGGAGAGGCTACCGCCAACGCGCCCTGGAGGTTCCCTCCAGATCTTGCTGTGACAAGACATATAGACTATTACTAAGCCTGAGTTCAGGTTAAGAACAGCCCAGAGACTAGAATTCTCTGCACGCGCGAGCAAAGTCCGCGCAGGCGGACTTTGTAATGCTAGCCCTACTCGCGTTGGCGTAAGCCTACCGGAGGCACAGCATATCCGTTAGGATGGTTTCAATCGTCGGCGGGACTCGAACGGAGCAAATATTCTCATCCCGTTGGCGGAGCCTTTCCGCCAGGAAAATTCACGTTGCTAAGCATAGATCTAGGGTACCTACAAAGGCAGTGGTGACGTTAACTCACACTTAATAGATTCTCTGGCAGACAAACATTAGTACCTCCCAAACCACAATAACCGCCGGGATTTTTGGCTAGATATTGTTGATGATAGGTTTCGGCGTAGTAAAACGTTGGTGCGGCAATAATTTCAGTGGTGATCTCTTGATGTCCGGCACTTGTGAGAGCTTGTTGATAAGCCACCTTAGAAGCCTCAGCCAATTTTAGCTGACTATCGGAATAGCAGTAAATACCCGATCGATATTGTGTACCTGCGTCGTTGCCTTGGCGCATTCCCTGAGTGGGATTGTGGCTTTCCCAGAACACTTTCAGGAGTTCTTGATAAGTCACTAATGCTGGATCAAATACCACTAATACGACTTCATTGTGCCCTGTTGCCCCACTGCAAACTTCCTGATAGGTGGGATTTGGCGTACTGCCAGCAGCGTAGCCAACAGCTGTAATATATACACCTGCGGGCATCTGCCAGAACTTGCGCTCTGCCCCCCAAAAACAACCTAAACCAAACATCGCCTGTTCCATGTTTGCTGGATAGGGTGGCGCGAAGGAATTACCATTAACGAAATGTTTGGCAGGTAAAGCCATTTTTTCGGCTCTTCCAGGTAGTGCATCGGTTGGGGACGGGATCGTTAGCTTTTTATTACCAAAGATGTTGAACATAATTTTAATTGTACGTGCTGGAAGTGAGTGACCCTGTAGCTAAAATAGCCCCACAGATCGGGTTAATAATATCTATATCTTTATAAATTGTAACAGATCCCTAATAACTAGCTACTAATAAATTCGCCCTAATTTGCTCTACTAAATCACTGAGATCATCTCGATCAAGTCGGTAGCTGAGTGGATGAGCGATCAGCCTTGCACTGCTGTAGAATAGGGTTTCAATCTCGATTAGTCCATTCTGTTTGAGGGTTTTGCCTGTTGATACTAGATCGACAATTGCCTCGGACATGCCTGTGATTGGCCCCAGTTCTACCGAGCCAGATAGAGGGACAATTTCAATCGGTAAATCGATACTATCAAAGTACTCGCGCGCACAATGAACAAAAGTAGA
>JANNDQ010000370.1:0-2687 GCA_031387965.1 Chamaesiphon sp. OTE_75_metabat_567 | reverse complement strand
ATCACCGCACCTTTAGCCGATTGCATTCGATTGAGCGCCATCGAACCCGACGCATCTACCACAAATATTACCAGGGCACCCGATCGACGTGCCAATTTCTTGCCACGAATATCACCCTGCTCAACAATTACCTTCCGATCCGGTTGCCGCAATCGGCGGGATTTCTGATAGGGGGCTGCTGCTCTGAGTGTCGCATCTACCGCGACCCGGCGGACTTTGCCCTTAGGGATAATTGGCTTGACATATCGCCCTCGATCTTCGGAAAATACGATGCTGCGACTGCCGGATTTGCCCTGTTTCTGTTGAGCCGTTTGGGCAAAAGATAACACGGTATCATCGAGGATTACCCCTTCGATATCAAAGACAAATTCTTCAGGAATATTTGGTGGTTCGTCTGGCTGATCTTCATTATCCTGTTCCTCATCCTCATCCTCGTTATCTTCCTCTTCCTGCTCGTCTTGCTCCTGTTCAGACTGATCTTGCGGCTGTTGTGGCGGTGGTGGAGGAGGTGGATTATTTTCGTCTGGTGGAGTTTGAATCACCGTAGCGCGCGGCACGATTACTAGTTCCACTGCCCGTCTGAGATCATCTGCATTGACATTTGTGCGTCCTTCCAGTGCCGCCGCAGCCTTGGCAACTCGCACGGCAAATAGTTCGGCGCGATGTCCCATTACCCCACCCCGTAGCGCTTCTGTCACCAGATAGGTAATTTGTTCTGTCGTAATCTCGACATCTTTGAGCCATTCTCGCGCCAGCAGGATTTGAGTCTTGATATTATCGACTTCTTCGGTATACTGCTCCAGAAAAGCTTGTGGTGATGAAGAGTAAGCGATCGCCTGTCCGACTGCCTGCACTCTCTGGTCGATTTCCAGCACACCATCAGCCGAAAGTGAGATCGCAATCCGATCCAGCAAATGCTCTCTCAAGGCACCTTCATCAGGATTGTAGGTGGCAATCAGTAGCGGTTTACAAGGATGTTGGAAGCTAATCCCTTCTCGCTCGATTTGATTGCGTCCATCGGTTAACACACCGAGGAGGAGATTGGAAATTTGGTCATCGAGGAGATTGATTTCATCGATGTACAATACGCCGCGATGTGCTTGTGCTAGCAGTCCGGGCTGAAATACTGATGCTCCCGCTTGGACAGACTTATCTAGATCCACCGAACCCAATAGCCGATCTTCAGTCACGCCCAGCGGAATCTGAATGAATGGAGCTGGAACGATCGCCGTCTGCAATTCCCAGTCAGCATCCGACGCTTGCTGCTCTAATAATCTGTCATCCCACTCGCTGGGGATATTTGGAGCGCAATTGCTCACGCCACCGACAGCAATCTCGATCGGCGGCAGTAGCGAATGAATCGCCCGTGCCATGACAGATTTGGCAGTACCTCGCCCACCCGCGATCGCCACTCCGCCCAAGCTTGGATCGACAGCAGTCAGTAGTAGTGCTAGTTTGATTGCTTCTTGTCCGACTACCGCAGCCAGAGGAAAGGCATTCATGTTTGAGGTGGCGATCACTGTCGGCATTAGTTGTGTAAATTCTTTAAAGGCAGTCATCTCATTATCTCACACTAGCTCCAGCCACCCCAGCAGGATTTTCTAGTTGACACCAAAGTGCGAGAAATTTTAGATCAGGACTAGTTATTTTCAAGTTTAGCGTTAATTTTTCGATCGATCGGGAACAATTGAGACACTGGATTTGTCTGGAGTGTGTAAATACAGTGTCAAATTTACCCCCAGTTTATTACTTACTCAAATTCATGAGATACTCTAACTAGTCTGATGGGCATATTAAAGACATCCATACCCTGTTAGTCAAAAGTAGCTGTGAGATACTAAGCATTTAATACAAGTACCCCCAGTGTTTGTACTTAAATTCTTTCACAATCTTAACAGTAATCAAATAACTTTAGATGTTCAGCTAGGATAAGATTTATACTTGTCTTTCAGTGATTTAGATATCACCCTATAAGTCACAAACCATCTTGATCGAACTCAAAATACATCCCTAGATTTGGATTGAGTAATTTACGCGCAGATCGATCGATGATTGACTCAATTGTTGTCTGTCCCTACCAGAAAGCTATCCTGTGAATCTACATATCCATCAGGTAATATGGCTGACGACCATTCACAAGGTCATGTTAGTATTTAGGAGCACAATGAGGTACATTTAAGATTAGGTTTGCCTACGCATTTTAGCTGAACATTCCTGGTTTACTTACACCCATAGGCAACTCTAAATACATCACACTTACACCCCAGCTCTTTAGACATTCGGAAAAACTCAATTATGAAGCAATTACTGTGGTACGTTGGCTGTTGTTGGACACTATCTCTATTTAGTGCGTCAGCTACTCATGCTAGTCCCGACCTCAAAACCAGTGCAGAAGCAACAACTGGAAACGCCGCTAGTTTAGGTAGATTTTCCACGACAGACGATCGCGCAACCACAGCAACGCCAGTGGTTGACAATAACTTTTTAGCTCAAGCTCCACCCCCACCTCCAACTGAAACACCAGTTGCGCCTCCGGCACCCACTAGTCCTACTAATAGTCAAGAAAACAAGGATATTCAGGATCGCCTGAACAACATCAATAACAACAATCAGCCCCCAGCAGACAAGTTCAATACATACCAACCAAGGACTTCTCCGGGGTTTGCAATTTTCAACCCAGTTGGATT
>JANNDQ010000191.1:0-7603 GCA_031387965.1 Chamaesiphon sp. OTE_75_metabat_567 | reverse complement strand
AATTCTATTTGCCGCAGTATTGGGGGCAAAACAACAGCAGCGGCAGCCGCTCGGTGAAATATCTAAAAAAGAACCAGGGCCAATTAGTATGGAGATATTCATCTCACGTGGCTACGATCCGGTGATGAAACTAATTGCGATCGCAGCTACCGAAAATATTAATGTAATTTCACCAGATCGAGCTGATTTTGAGCAGCAGCGAATTCATATCTTCGAGGAATATGCCAACGGTGGGTTGGAGATCCTCGATCGAGAGTTACGTGGTGCAGTAGACTATACCGAACGAATTTTGCTGATGTTATCGGTATCAACCAGTGTGAGTGATCCAATTTCCAACCCAGAGATCGTTCCGGTAGAATTCGATCTCCGCAAGTTTTTGGGATAATTTAGAACTAATTCCAGAGATAATGTTCGGGAATCAGATCGTCAGGTGCGAATAAATGTGGACTCATTGGTGCAGTGGCTGTATCGTACCAAGATTCGAGTAAATCTTGAGTTTCTTGCATTTCGCCGATCGACAGATCGCGGGGGATAATAATCCCGATACTGCGATCGGGAATGGCGACATAGTAACCGTCTGGAAAGTATTTATCTAGATAGGGTGAGAGCAAAATTCTGGATGAACCAAATCCATCGTTGTGCATCATAATTGCCCAGACGACACTACCATCTTTGCGGAGCTTTTGGTGTGTCCATAATTCTTGAGAAGCTACCTTGAGGTTGATTACTGCCCGTTGTTGCCAGTCAATTCCTTCATCTTCCCAAACTTCCACCATTTCTGGAGTGACATTCTGATATGCAACTTTGCCTTTGGAATTGCGATCTACAATTACCCAGCTCAGTGCATAGTCCCGCAAGGGTAATTCTTCATGAGGGGAATCCCAAAGGTTGGAATTGAGGCAGGTAGAATGGATAATCAATGGCATCAAGCGATCGATTGCATCAATGATAGTTGCGGACATAATGCAGGTTTGGGGAATGTGGTACTACTCTTCTCCATTTAGATTACCCAGGGGATCATCGCCAACTAACATTTATAGAGATTGTTTTCGAGCAATTGTGCGCTTAGGGTGGAGTATATTGGAATTTAGCTCAGATCGCTATCCACGTAGATAGTGATCTGATAGTTAAGTCGAAACCTCGATCCCCTTAGAGATTATTGCCCCGTTATGAATCAGCCCAGCGAGATTTCCCCGCCACAGTCGATCGAAAAAATGACCTTTGGGACCAAAGTTGCTTATGGTGCTGGCGATGTCGGTGGGGCGATTATTGGCATCTTGCTATTGTCTTATCTCTCACCATTTTTTACAGATGTCGCACATTTAGCGCCTGGACTGGCGGGGGCAACTCAGCTAGTAGTTAGGATTTGGGACGCTTGTATCGATCCGGTAATTGGGATTATGAGCGATCGGGGAGATGTCTTTGGTGCCAAAATTAAGGCAAAGTGGGGTAGGCGCTACCCGTGGATGATCTTTTCGGCGATTCCATTTGGGTTCTTTTTTATCTGTCAGTGGTTGATTCCTTTTCCAGCCAGCAATCAATGGGGTTTATTCGCTTTTTATACTTTGATATCAATGTTATTGGGGACATTTTTCACGACGTACAGTCTCCCATATACGGCGCTCACAGCAGAATTAACTGAAGATTATAACGAACGCACTAGTTTAAATAGTTTTCGGTTTAGCTTCTCGTTAGGTGGAAGTATTCTCGCACTATTGATTGCGCGGACTGTATTTCAACAAGTCAAAGATCCCGCCGAACAGTATCTAACGATCGGAGTTATCTGTTCGGTGATTGCGGTATTACCAATTTTTTATTGTGTCTGGGGTACTCAAGCTAGAGCGAAATTAGTTGCCCAATATCAATCTGCCAGAATTGAGCAGACTGAATCACTACCACTCAAAGATCAATTGCGATCCGTATTCACCAATCGTCCCTTTTTATTCGTGGTTGGCATTTATCTCTGCTCTTGGTTCAGTCTTCAGCTTACTGCTGCAATTATTCCCTACTTTGCGGTTAGTTGGATGGGTTTAAAACAAGCAGATTCGCCATTAATTATTCTTGCTGTTCAAGGTACGGCACTAGGGATGCTGTCTGTCTGGAATAAAATTAGTCAAAAAGTCGGTAAAAAAGCAGTCTACTTCATGGGCACGGGCTTCTGGATTATCTCCCAAGCGGGTTTATTTCTCCTGCAACCAGGTCAAAATGTGTTGTTGTACATTCTAGCAATTATGGCTGGATTGGGAGTGTCTACGGCTTATTTAGTCCCCTGGTCAATGTTACCAGACGTGATCGAATTGGATGAACTTGAAAGCGGACAACGCCGCGAGGGACTATTTTATAGCTTCATGGTATTCTTACAAAAAATCTGTCTAGGTGTCGCCCTAGCCGTGATTTTACAGAGCTTAGAATGGACTGGATATATAAGTCCTACCGATCTAGTTCCCGCTCCAGTTCAACCGCCCGCTGTGCTACTTGCGATTAGGTTTGCGATCGGCCCAATTCCCACAATATCTCTAATTGGTGGTCTAATTCTCGCCTATTTTTACCCAATTACCCGCGAACGTCATCAACAAATTCTCTTGCAATTAGCAGAAAGACGGAAATCAGTTGAAAATCGAGATTAGTAAATTATCAATGGCTTGGGCGTATATATTTGAAAGGTAAAAGAATTTTTACCTGCCATCTGATCGGAAAAGCTATTGATAAAATGAGCTGGTAGATATGGCTCAAACTCTCTATCCATCGAATCTGGATTGCGCGGAAAGAAAGTATCACATTCATAGCTTTCTCCCAACCGCGAGAGATAGATAATATCCAAGTCAATTAGATTGAGTACTTGCTGATAGAGATTTGCTCCACCACAGTAAAAAACTTTAGTATCTTTCGCTAATTGAACGTCTTTACAACTAAGATCATCAGTAAAAGTTAGTTCTGATTCAGGATATTGGTCTGCGAATTTATCTTTGTATTCAGCGGCTGCTGATGTGACAATGATATTTTGTCTACCCTTCAATGGTAACTTATCTCGATCGAACATCCCGTCAAAAGTTTTCCGTCCCATCACGATCGTATTACCCATCGTCAGGCTCATAAATAGTTTTAAGTCTGCGGGATAGTGCCACGGCATATATCCATCTTTACCAATCCCACCATCTTTATCGATCGCGGCAATTAAAATTTTCTGAGTCATACTGTTAAACCGCTACAGGTAATTTAATGAATGCACCATGTTGATAATTGACTAATTGAATCCGATCAATATCATCATAAGTTAAATCAAACATTGATCGATCGCCCAATTGACTCAAATCTAACTGAGGTAAGTCATAAGTCTCCCGACTAGCTGCCTGATAAGGTTCGATATGATCGACATACACATGCGCATCAGTAATCGAGTGATAAAAATCCCCTGGTGCAAGATTAACTTCTCGGCAGATTAGTAATAGTAATAACGAGTAGCAAGTGAGATTAAATGGATTGCCAACGCAATGATCAGACGATCTTTGTTGAAGATGCAGATTTAATTTGCCATTCTGATAATTCAAAGTAAAGCTATGATGACAGGGGGGAAGTTTACTAACAGTTGCATTGGGTGGATACCAAGCTGTGATGTGTAATCTACGCGATCGAGGATTACGTTTTAACTCATCAATTGCCCATCTCAATTGGTCGAAACAAGGCAGAGTGATGTTCTTTTCAGCATCAATAACTAGGTCGTGCCGATATTTACTGTCAGATAGATTAACTAGTGATTCACCATCACACAAATAGTTACTATCTTCACGTCGAATTGGAGCCGCATAATCGGGCACTGGATAATATCGCCAGAACCTACCATAAGCAGTCTCTAGATTGCCATCAGCATCACTCCAAGCATCCCAGATTTTAGTATGTTTTTGAAGATTGCGAATGTGTGGTTCACCAGATAAGTACCAAACCATCTCGGTGACTAAGCTTCGCCATTGAATCTTTTTGTGTGTCAAGATTGGGAAGGCTGCCGCAGTTACAGGCAGGCGATAACTCAGCCCGAATAATGAGACTGTATCGGTACCTGTGCGGTTAGTTTCTCTGGTGCCATCGGCAAGGATGCGATCGAGGATCTCTAGGTATGTGCGATCGACGATATTCATGATCGTGAGTGATTTTATTTACAAAAGCTCATTATATTATCATGGCGAGAAACTCACGTTAAATAACTAGCGCTTAATTGCTGTTGCTACTGCCAGCCCAGCTAGGTAAGCATCTTCTACTTTGCGCCCACGGCACCAATCCCCTGTACAGAATAGTGGTGCCGGCGAATTAATTGATAGATAGGCATCAGTTAGCGGGGATTTCGGGAAAGCATAGCGCCAGAGGTGGGATTGTTGCCACTGAAAGTCTCGGAACCACGGCAAGAATCGCTCACTGGCGTGTTCTAACATCGCAAGACTAGCAACTGCTGTATCTTCAGGATTTGGGTACTGAGCGGCGAAATTTGCGGTACTCTGGAGTACAAAAGCTGGTGGGGCTGGCTGGTGGCGTTTGCTACTATCTACTCCTAGCCAAGCCAAGATCGGATCGTCGCCACAATTAACAGATTTCACTTGCGGATAGGCTCCTTCCCACTCGGCTAATTGAGCTGCTGTATAGCCTGCGGCAAGTGCGATCGAGGGATAAAATTCGACTGATTTCAAGTTACTTAAAAATTCAACTGGGAGGAGATTCGCTAGGGGTGAGAGGAGATCTACAGCTTGAGGTGCAGGAATAGCCAGAATCACTGTCCGCGCCAGAATTTCGGTTGGCTCGGTACCCTCAAGCGTCAATCGCCACAGTTTACCATCTGGGTGAATGGCGTTCGCCCGTTGCCCAAATCTGATATCTAGATCTGTCGCGAGATACTTAGCAATTTGATTCATCCCCCCAGGCGCAACATAGCGGGGATAAATATCTGGATCGGTGATCGTTTCACCGTTAGCAGTCAGGGTATGAGTAGTATCAGTCCAGGTTTCGACAATATTAGCCGCGACGAGTCGATCGAATAGTTCCTGAAATTGTGCTCCTTTGGGTGAGATATAGCAAGTACCTCGATCGACACAAGTATCAAACATCCGCCGAGTTGTCAATCTGCCGCCAACTCCCCGCGACTTTTCAAAGATTGCAATTCCTTCTATTCCTGCTGCTTTAAGTTCCCTCGCACAGGTAATTCCTGCCATTCCAGCACCAACGATCGCAATTTCTAGAGGAGTAGTCATGGCTGTAATCAAAAATGTACAAAGTTTAGCGATAACTCAACGCGGAATCAGATCCGCACTGAATTGCTCGATAATTTGCTTACCTTCGGCGATCGAAAAATCTAGGAAAGTCTGCGCTGCAACAGACAGCTGTTTACCATGGGGATAAATCACATACCAATGACGCTGGATTGGAAAACCTTCGACGTTGAGAATGGTTAGCAGTCCATTCTGGGCTTCTAAGTCGAGGGAATGTTGGGACAAGACGGAAAGCCCTAAACCTCCAGCAATCGCTTGTTTGATCGCTTCATTACTACTGAGTTCAATCACGATATCAACTGTCACGCGATTTTCGGCGAAAAAATGCTCGACAACGGAGCGCGTTCCAGAGCCTGCTTCGCGAAAGATAAACGGTTCTGTGGTGAGTTCTTTGAGGGCAATATTAGTTTTCCCTGCTAACGGATGATTTGAGGGGGCAACTACTACCAGGGGATTTTCGAGAATCGGGCGTAGCTCGATGTCTAAGTCGCTCGGCGGTCTACCTGTGAAGTAGAGATCGTCTTGATTCCGCGCTAATCTGGCGAGGACACCTTCTTGATTGGTAATGTGTAGCGCCAATTCAATATCAGGATGTTTGCGTCGAAAGGTACCTAGGAGCCGAGGCACAAAATATTTGGCAGTGGTACTAGCAACTAGATTGATTCGCCCTTGTTTTAAGCCTTTGAGTTCATCGATGGCAATCTCCAGCTCGGCAAACTTTTCGGAAATAATCGCACTCGCACCTAAGACTTCCTGCCCCGCCGCTGTAAGATAGATCTGCTTGCCAAGCTGCTCGAATAGTGGCATCCCGATCGTTTGGGTGAGCCGCTTGATTTGTTGGGAAACTGTTGGCTGAGTTAGTTCGAGTTCTTCAGCGGCGCGGGTAAAACTGCCGTGTCTGGCGATCGCTTCGAGAATTTGGAGTTGATGTAGCGTCGCTTGCTTCATATTTTTAGCCTAACGTAGCTCGATTGAGATTGATAGATGCTGATTATCACTCTAGTTTAACCGAACAGCGAGGGCTAATTGATTAAATTGCCACCGCCAAAAATGTCTGTAGAGGCTCAAACTACCTCTATCAAGGGTTTCAGAACAAGACTATCGATCCTCTTGCAGAGGGGCTATTGCTGGGGCAACAGCGACCCTCCCGCCAACGTGCTAATGAGAACCTCCACTATATAAAAATTCGAGGGCACGGTTGCGTAAATCATAATAACGAGGATCTTCAAGCATTTGTTCGCGATCGCGCGGACGCTCGAATGGAATATCTAAAATCTCACCAATCCCCGCTGCTGGCCCTTCTGTCATCATTACTAATCGATCGGCAAGGAATAAACACTCGTCAATATCGTGCGTTACCATCAGCACCGTACAGCCAACTTCACGGACGATTTCTGATACTTCTTCCTGCATTTCTTCTTTGGTAATTGCATCCAAAGCACCAAAAGGTTCGTCGAGAATTAATACTTCAGGACGCAGACAAAAAGCTCTGGCGATCGCGACCCGCTGCCGCATCCCCCCAGATAATTGAGTGGGTTTTTTCTCCATTGCCTCGCCCAAACCAACCATTGTCAAAGTATCCCGGACAATCCGATCTTTTTCTGATTTAGACTTGTTGGGATGGACGGAATCTAATCCAAAATAAACGTTGTCATAAGCTGTCATCCACGGCATTAATGAGTAGCTTTGAAACACCATCATGCGATCGGGACCCGGTTTGGTAATTAACTTACCATTCATGGTGACTTGACCTTCGTTGGGCGTAGCAAATCCAGAAAGTGTATTTAATAGAGTAGATTTACCGCAACCAGAGTGTCCGATAATACAGACAAATTCACCTTGCTTAACAGTGAGATTGATATCCTTAATGACGACGTTTAATCCTGCTCTAGAAGGATAAGATTTGGTAATGTTTTCAAAGCAAATAAAATCTTGGTTGGTGGTTGTTGATTTTCCCGATCGAGGTGCAGCAGTAGTGGTCATAGTATTTAGGATTTGTAATAATTGATGTTAAAAAGTTGAAAGTTGAAAGTGAAAAATTGTAGGTTGGGTAGAGCGATAGCGAAATCCAACATTTCCAGGGTGTAGCTGTAGTAAGAAAAATTGTAGATCTGTAGGTTGGGTTGAGGCTCTGCGAAACCCAACATCCGCACCAACACGCTATAAATGTTGGGTTTCATTCTTCAACCCAACCTACAAATCTAATGAATTTCGGCTAGGGTGATATCGCGTTTGATTTCGAGATTGTTGAGATAGCGAATCGGATCTTCCGCATCGAAAGTAGAACCATCGACGAGCTTAATCGAGCCGCGACTGTAGGAAATCTCGGTCATTCCCAGTTCCCGCGCTGC
>JANNDQ010000184.1:0-2716 GCA_031387965.1 Chamaesiphon sp. OTE_75_metabat_567 | reverse complement strand
GGTACCGAGACTATAAGTCAGTCTCATTGCTGGCTCTCTCTCAAAGTCGAGAATGAGCGACTGATACGTTTGCCAACTGATATTATGGAGAACTACACGATCGGGACTTTGGATTAGTGTTGCTGTCATAACTGCTGCCAGGAGAAAGAGTTCCTGTAAAGTATTTTACGCAAAAATAATGTAATTCAGAATTGCACCCAACTTAAAATTTCTTGACAATACCAGTATATCCTTAGATCCAGCTTTGTCTGAGTTGATAGGATGTCTTGCATTTTTTCGCGGTTAGGTCCGAAAATTTTCACTCCTGCTAGGCTAGACTGAAATTACAAAATTTTATCTACTGAAGATTATGTCTAGACAAACCGATTTACGAAACCGCTCCCTAGCGACAATTCGTTCATTGTTGCAAACGATGATCACCTTGGCATCTGCCTCTCTGGGCTTTGTCGCTGCGCTTGCATGGAATGACGCAATCAAGGCTACATTCAAGAAGTTTTTGGGTGAAGCAGATTCCTTGGCAGCTCTTTACACATATGCAGTGATTGCGACGTTTGCAGCCATTTTTGTAGTTGGATTATTGAGCTGGTTTGCCAGCAAGGTAGGTGGTAGTGCGGCAATTAGTAGGGAAGTAGACGGCTAAGTATAGTCTCAGGATATATTTATTAATCGATTTTTGCTACTATTTGCCTGGAAAACGCAACAGGCGATAAAATACTACTGTAAGAGTACTCGTAAAAGCATTATTTGCTCTCACAGGTACTCTCACTATCTAAATAAAAAGCATTAAATTAGTCTAAATCAAATAAGTGAAGAAGATTTTAGTTGTCGAAGATAGCCAATCTGAAAGAGATTTAATTACTCTTTATCTAGAGCAGAGTGGTTATCAAGTTATCTCTACAAATAATGCCTCGGCGGGAATGGAATTGGCCGCAAACGAAAAGCCAGATGTGATTATTACAGATATCACAATGGAGGGAGTCAATGGTTTTGAGTTCTGTCGGTTATTGAAAGTATATCCAGACACTGAGCAGATCCCGATCATTGCTTGTACTGCTCGCGATCGAGATATGGACAGATTTTGGGGGCAGAAACAGGGGATCGATGTGTATATTACCAAGCCATATTCGCAAGCAGACATCATCAATGCGATCGAGTCTGTCACTAAGGAAGTTTGATAAAATTAGTGTAGATCGAATTAGCATTTGGGCAAATAGAGAATAACTAATCGAGTGAATACATAGTTGGAGACAGCAGAGAAATCCGGTCAAAGATTACCTGATTTGGCAGAATCGATCGAAGAGATCGAAGTATTGAGTCCAAATTGACTAAAATGGATAGGTAGATCCACATGTCGATATGCCTGAAATTACCACTTCACCAATTCCTTCAGACATTGAGACAATCGATCGCATTCTCGATCTAGCCCTAAATGGTCAGGATATCTCAACCGTAGACGCACTCTTACTGCTAACTCAAACCGCTCCAGATATTATCGAACAAATTCGGGTAACAGCCGACAGATTGCGTCAGATCCAAGTTGGCGATACTGTTACTTACGTGATCAACCGCAACATCAATTTCACAAACATCTGCGAACAGCACTGTAGCTTTTGTGCGTTCCGGCGGGATGAAGGCACCGAGGGTGCATTTTGGTTAAGCACTCAAGAGATATTAGCTAAGGCTGCCGATGCTGTTGCGTTAGCGGCGACAGAAATCTGTATGCAGGGCGGATTGCATCCAGGTGCGAAAATCAATGGTCGATCGCTAGATTATTATGTGGATCTAGTCACCGCCATCAAAACTACTTTCCCCCAACTGCATCTTCATGCTTTTTCTCCTCAGGAAGTTGAATTTATCGCTCGTCAAGATGGGTTGAGTTATGCGGATGTAATTGTCGCGCTGCAACAAGCTGGAGTCGGCTCGATGCCAGGGACAGCAGCAGAAGTACTGGATGATAATGTCCGGCGGGTAATTTGTCCCGAAAAAATCAATAGCGCAACTTGGATTGAAATCGTCACTACCGCTCACAAATTGGGAATGCCAACGACGAGTACGATGTTAGCCGGACATATCGAAACACCTAGCCACCAAATCGCTCATCTAGAGCAGTTGAAACAGATTCAACAGCAAGCAATCACAGCTCAATATCCTGCCCGCATCACCGAATTTATCGTCCTTCCTTTTGTCGGACAATCTGCGCCCGCGCCTCTTCGCAGTCGTGTTGGCAGAGATCAGCCCATCTTAGCCGATAATCTACTATTAACCGCAGTTGCACGAATTTTTCTCGGTAACTATATCCCTAATCATCAACCCAGTTGGGTCAAATTGGGCTTGGAAGGCGCAAAAACTGCCTTGACCTGGGGGTGTAATGATTTGGGTGGTACGCTGATGGAAGAGCATATTACCACGATGGCTGGAGCGGAAGGTGGTACGGCTCAGACGGTGGAAGATTTAGAGGGTGCAATTCGGGGAATCAACCGAGACTGCCATCAACGCAGTACTTTGTATGAATTGATTTTGCATTAACTAAATAAATTCAATCGTCCGCACGATCGGGTGTGAGTGGGAATCAAATTGTGCTGCTTTAAATTCGATTTCTGCCAGTTGACCGATCGCCAAACCGCATGGTCTGCCATACTTAGCTTGAACCCGATCGCTAGCAATATTCAAGCCAGTCCGAGCGCGATCGACAAAATCACCTAGTTCGTAGTCATGT
>JANNDQ010000176.1:0-3530 GCA_031387965.1 Chamaesiphon sp. OTE_75_metabat_567 | reverse complement strand
CTAGGGCACAGGGCGGCGACACCCAAGTTTTAAATTTTGCCCTTAAATTCCTGCAATCTTGGAGCGTAAAGGAGTAACGTATGTTTGGAGTGAATTTGCAGCATTTCTATTAGCGATCGATAACAAAAAACCAGCCTTTATTCCCTATCCCCTAACTTGTCGTGGAACTCCAAAACGTCATCATCGTTCACAAAGCCGGAGATCGCGGCAGCAAAACCCTGGCTGAAAAATGTGCCAAGCAACTCGAACAGCTCGGTTGTGACGTAATGATGGGGCCAAGTGGAGCCAAGGATAATCCCTATCCCGTCTTTCTAGCCTCTACCAGCAAACAAATTGACCTAGCGATCGTTTTAGGTGGCGATGGTACTGCACTGACCGCCGCAAGGCATCTATCCCCTGATGGCATCCCAATTTTAGCGATCAATGCAGGGGGACATTTAGGCTTTCTCACCGAGCCGCTAGAACTATTTAATGTAGACGCACCGATTGATGGTGAAACAGTTTGGCAGCGGTTACTGCAAGATCGATATGCGATCGAGCGGCGAATGATGCTCCAGGCACACATCTACGACGGTGACGATCGCAATACTGAGCCAGATAGCGAGAAGTTTCTCGCGCTCAATGATATGTGTATCAAGCCTGCGGCAGCAGATCGGATGATCACCTCAATCCTGGAACTAGAAATCGACGGCGAGATCGTCGATCAATATCAAGGTGACGGTTTGATCGTTTCTACCCCCACCGGATCGACTTGTTATAATGTCTCTGCTAATGGGCCGATCGTCCATTCCGGCATGGCAGCGATCGCAATTGCTCCCATCTGTCCCCTCAGCCTCTCCAGTCGCCCCATTATTATCCCTCCAGGCTCCACAATCAGTATCTGGCCCTTAGGTGATTATGAACTCAATACTAAGCTGTGGAATGATGGCGTACTTGGTACCTCAATCTGGCCAGGACAGCGGGTAGATGTTCAGATGGCAGACTGTCAGGCGAAGTTTATTATTCTCCGCGACAACTACTCTTACTACCAAACTCTGCGCGAAAAACTTCTCTGGGCAGGTTCGCGGATTCGTTACGATCATCACCACATCAGAAATTAGACCTCAGCGGTTACTTCCACCGCTCGAATTTTATCAAAATTACTCAATATCTGATTAGTATCGCAAACTTCAGCAAATTAACGCATGATTGTCACGACAAATTGGGTGGGCAAAGTGAAACTAAACAGTTAGACTGTGGATTGAGAGTGAGAAATAATTTCTTGCGATTAAATTAATTTATGACTGTAGTTAAATCTTTGTAACAAAGTCAACCATCTAGCCATAAAAGTGAGTATCTACCCCATCGATTTTGCCAAAGCGATGCTAGGTAAACAAAGAAGCTGATGGAGATCCTCAATCAAAGCCTAAAGTAGCTAGGGTATCTCATCAACTGTTCGTAAATAGCCTACCTAGATTCTGAATTTTGCCATTCTCATTGCTCTCTAACTCCAGTGATATCCGCTCTGGAGTTGAAAAATGCGGACAAAATTACTAGTAGGTAACATTACCCATCAGATTGAAATCAAAATAAATTGATATGTTAATTAACGATTGAAACTGGCAGAAATATTAATAAGAGCTACAATCAAAAGGGTTTTCCTCGATCGAGGCTCAACTCTCGCTCTGTGACTATTAATGATCGCCTGTTCGGTATTAATATTTCAGATTGAGTTGCAACCAGCAATTTTGTTTCTCCAGCAGCAACCTCAACGATTCAACACTTTAAAGATATGTAACAAAAATAATTTTTAATAGTATTTACATTAATTCATTGTTATAAACAGGAGTAAGAGGACCCACACATGACCCAGACTAAAGACATGCTCGCAACCCTAACGACCAAAGACTCCGACACCGAGTTAGAACTGCTGCTCGATGATGATGCTGATGCTGACGATGTTGATGCTGACGGTGAATCTGATGTCGAAGACGAGGATGGCAAGCTGGGAAAGGTGAAAGCCTCCCGCCGTCGCGTTCAAACCAAGAAGAAACAATTTACAGAAGACTCGATTCGGCTCTATCTCCAAGAAATTGGTCGAATTCGCTTACTTCGTGCTGATGAAGAAATTGAACTAGCTCGGAAAATTGCTGATCTGCTCGAATTGGAGCGGATGCGCGAGAAGCTACTCAACGATCTAGATCGCGAACCTCACGATCGTGAGTGGGCTGAGGTTGCAGCCATGCCTCTCAATCAGTTCCGCCATCGGTTATTTCTGGGTAGACGCGCCAAGGATAAAATGGTGCAATCGAACCTGAGATTGGTAGTTTCGATCGCCAAAAAATACATGAATCGCGGTCTTTCGTTCCAAGATTTGATTCAGGAAGGTAGCCTGGGGCTAATCCGCGCCGCTGAGAAATTCGATCATGAGAAAGGTTATAAGTTCTCGACATATGCCACCTGGTGGATTCGTCAAGCAATTACGCGGGCAATTGCCGATCAATCTCGCACAATTCGGCTGCCTGTCCACTTATATGAGACTATTTCACGGATTAAGAAGACAACTAAATTACTCTCTCAAGAAATGGGACGCAAACCCACTGAGGAAGAAATTGCCACTCGAATGGAAATGACGATCGAAAAACTGCGATTTATTGCTAAATCTGCTCAGTTACCGATTTCCCTCGAAACCCCAATTGGTAAGGAAGAAGATTCTCGTCTGGGTGACTTCATTGAAGCAGATGGCGAGATGCCTGAGGATCAAGTATCGAAGAGCTTATTACGGGAAGATTTAGAAGGCGTACTCGATACATTAAGTCCCCGCGAACGGGATGTTCTCCGGTTGCGCTATGGTTTGGATGATGGACGCATGAAAACATTAGAAGAAATCGGTCAGATCTTTAATGTTACCCGCGAACGGATTCGTCAAATTGAAGCTAAAGCTTTGCGTAAATTACGTCATCCCAATCGCAATAGTATCTTGAAAGAATATATTCGGTAATTAGTGGATAGTGGATAGTGAATAGTTGTAGCTAAAAAGTTATAGCACTGCCCACCATCTAGTTTTTACGCAAACAACAAAAAGCACCACCTTAAAAGATGGTGCTTTTTTGTTAAAATTTTATTATTGATCGAGCCGTCAACGTCACAATCTATTTTGGTTTGAGAGGCTAAAAAATGACCATCACCCTATCAGTACAGTCCGATACCGATCAAGAGCAGCGACTGCTCATGCCAGGGACTTATAATTGGCAACAGTTTGAAGCTTTGGAAGCTCTGCTGACAGACTCGATTGGTTTAAGGATTACGTACTTGGATGGATCGATCGAAATTATGACCCTTGGCGAACCTCACGAGTTGATTAAAAAATCTTTGGCAATTTTGCTAGAAGCCTATTTTATCGCTATGGAGATCGAGTTTATTCCTGTAGGCAGTGCTACCCGCAGAGGCGAAGAAAAAGGGACATCCTTCGAGCCAGATGAATCCTACTATTTATATGTCAAGAAAGAACAACCTGACTTAGCAATTGAGGTGATTTTAACTAGTGGAAA
>JANNDQ010000173.1:0-2449 GCA_031387965.1 Chamaesiphon sp. OTE_75_metabat_567 | reverse complement strand
TGTACCGATTCCGAACCCGCCTAATCGAGTCACCCCACTGCCGACTAGTCAAACACCTAACCGCAATTTTATTAGTCAAGGTACCGAAATACTGCTCAATGGTAAAACGGTAAATATTCCGTGGGGACAGTGGCAAGTCGGTAATAATTTACGCTTAGGAATTAGTGATACTGCCCTAGCTCAACAGCTAGGAGTAGAACTATTTAATAATCCTAACTATCAAATTCAACCAATCGATTGGTATGGAATGCAAAGGTCGAGAGCAATTAATTTAACAGCTAAACTTAGTTCACAATATCGGTATCTAGACATCACCGAAGTAGCTAAAACTAGTGGTTGGCAATGGCAGATTGTTGGGAGTAAGCTCCAGCTAAATACACCAGCAACCAGAATAGCTAATATCCAACGCCAAACTATCCCCAAAAATGGCAAAATTACCGTTATACTCGATCGATCTACACCTTGGAAACTGAGCCAAACCCCGACAGAAGGCTACCTGACGATCGAAGCTAATGCCGATCCAGCCTTACTGAATCAACTTAATATTCCTCCCATTGTCGATCCGGCAAATCTCGATCCCGACGACGATCCAACCGCCAAGAAATTAGAATATAAAGTAACTGGTACTAATAACCAAACAATCATCCAATTTCCGATCGTCAAAGGGCAGCGGGCGCGAGGCAAACTATTATCGCCAACTAATCTAGAAATTAGTATTAATCCTAGCTTACAAACTATCCCCGATCGAGAAATTAACTGGGCACCAGGATTGAAATGGAGACAGAAATGGGTTGCATTAGGCAGCAATAATTTCCCCGTTAGCTATCTGGAAATTGATCCACGCCAAAAAGGAATTAAACTTAGACCAATTTTGCCCCAAGAATCAACTTTGGTTGGCAGCAATCATCTGATCAAATTTGCCCCACTTACTCCAATTATCGCAGCAATTAATGGCGGCTACTTCAATCGGAATAATCGGATGCCGCTCGGAGCGATTAAACGCGATGGTAAATGGTTATCTAGTCCAATTCTAAATCGAGGTGCGATCGGTTGGAACGACAGCGGGCAGATCCAGATCGCGCGGTTGCAGATGCAAGAAACCGTAACGACTCCCAGCGGCGAACAATTGCCGATCCTTGCGCTCAATAGTGGCTACGTTCAAACCGGAATCAGCCGCTACACTAGTGAATGGGGCAGAACTTATACTCCGATTCAAGCCGATGAACTGGTTATTAGCGTTGAGTATACAAGTCGTGCTTTAACTGAGGTACGGCAAGTCACCCAAATCACGCCTGGGAACGCAATTGGCAGCACAAACATCTCTATCCCTGCAAATGGCTATTTACTGGCGTTACGAGGTCAGCCAGAGCTGTCTGGGAAGATGCCAATCGGCACGAACCTCACCCTCAAGCGTCAACTTACGCCGCCGGAGCTTGATAACTACCCCCAAATTATGGCTGCTGGCCCGTGGCTCGTCCAATCACAGCAAGTAGTCCTGGATGCAAAAAGTGAAAACTTTGGGGCAGCATTTAGCAAAGAAGCGGCGGTACGAAGTGCGATCGCCAGGCTTCCATCCGGTAATATTATCCTTGTTGCCGTCCATCCTCGTGCTGGAGGAAAAGGGCCATCTTTGGCAGAAATGGCTCAAATGCTCCAACGGATGGGTGCTGTCGATGCCCTCAACCTCGATGGGGGTAGTTCTACTAGCCTATATCTTGGTGGACAATTAGTCGATCGAGCATCAGCTACTGCTGCTAGAGTGCATAATGCAATTGGGATCTCGATCGAACCTTAACGCTTGAAGCTGTGGTTTACATTACCATGATCTGACTTGTACTCTGCTGCACAATAAGAAGCTATTCAACTTTTTTTCTTTCTCTGCGCTCTCTGCGCCTCTGCGGTTAAAAAACACCAGTTTGACAGTACTAATAATTGAGAAAGTGATCTAGCGTTTGCTACATTCAAGTTCTTCCAACTCCCAACTCCGAAAGAAAAATTACTCATGCTAGACATCCGCGCTCAGATTGCTACCGAATTAGACTTAAATCCAAACATTGTTCAAAATGTTCTGGATTTATTGGCAGAGGGGGCAACAATCCCCTTTATTGCGAGGTATCGAAAAGAGCGCACGGATGAGATGAATGAGATTGTCTTGCGGGAACTGGAGGAAAGATTTACATATCTAACTGAATTAGCAGCGCGAAAAGAGACTATCATTGGTTCGATCGAGTCTCAAGCTAAACTCACACCGGAATTGCGATCGAAGATTGAGAATTGTTTATCAAAAACTGAACTAGAAGATTTGTATCTGCCCTACAAACCCAAACGGCGAACTAGAGCGACAATTGCCAAGGAAAAGGGATTGGAACCCTTGGCTGATTTAATTCGTGCTTGCAATCAGGCTAATGCTCAACCAATCGAATTAGAGACAGCAGCGGCTGAATATATT
>JANNDQ010000140.1:0-4071 GCA_031387965.1 Chamaesiphon sp. OTE_75_metabat_567 | reverse complement strand
CCGAGAATTAATGCGATCGGCAGAATTGATGATCCTCAGATTATTATTAATTTGCTAACAACTGATGATATGAGTGTGGCTTTGGCCAGAGCAATTCAATGTGAGCAAGTGAATAAACAACGTCAAGATATGTGTGCTGCGATCGAGCAAGAAGCGATCGATCTAATCGAGCGTGGTAATTATAATATTAAGCAAAATCGGGTACTAGTTATTGTTCATCCTGGTTGGCATCATGGAGTAATTGGAATTGTAGCTTCGAGGTTAGTTGAACGCTATGGCGTACCTGTATTTATCGGTACAAATGAGGATGAACATCCGCTTGGTGAAACGCACGCTGTAGACGAGCGGAGCGAGGCGTGCCGTCAGGCGGAAACCTCAGCGCGATTTCATCCGCACATTCGCGGTTCGGCACGGAGTATTCCTGAGTTTAATGTATTTGATGCTCTGAATTACTGTCACGATCTGCTTGGTAAGTACGGCGGACATCGAGCTGCTGGCGGATTTTCAATGCCGACAGAAAATTTGGCACAAGTTCAGCAGAGGTTGAGTGAATTTGCTCACAAATGCCTGGAGATAGAGCATCTTAAATATCTGGTCAAAATCGATGCTGAGGCTGGTCTGGAGGCAATTAACATGTCGCTGTACGAACAAATCGACGCGATTCATCCCTGTGGCATGGAGAATCCCGATCCAGTATTTTGGACTGCAAATGTGCGGGTGATTGAACAAAAAATTGTTGGCAAAGGACATCTGAAATTTACGGTTAACACACCTGAATTTCCTAGAGGAATTAAGGCGATCGCGTGGCGATTTGGTGATTATTTTCCCTTGCCTAAGTATCTGGATATTGCTTATAAACTCAAGGAAAATAATTGGCGTGATTTGAGATCGATCGAGCTAGAAGTAATTAGCGTCAGGTTGCCAGTTGCTGACCAAACTTATAAATTTAATTATCAGGAACGAAATTATGATTGCAGCATGTCTGACGATCGAGAACGACTGACGATCGTTAATGCTCATGGTCAAGCTTTAGTAGTGAATAAGGGTCAAAAGGTAGCTGAACTAGTCAGTTCTTCAGCACCAATTGCGACAATTGATGTTACCCAATCTTATTATTTTAATTTGATCAAAACTGCGATGCAAATGTTAGAAATTAGTTAAAACAAGCTACTCTAATCTTACTACAATTTAATCCTAAAACACTTTTAAAATAGCTTATGAATGTTCGATTTAAGAGTTGAATTTTGCGGGGAAAATTATCCGCCACCGTACTAATTGGCGTTCGATTTGGCGGAGTAGACGATCGTTTGTGACTGAATTAATCTCGGCGGGAGACTGATGTTCAAGGAAAGTAAAAGCAGCCCGAAACTGTTGCGGAGTAGTAGTAATGGGCGCGTCAAAATGACAGGGAATAATTTGCTCAAAATCCCATTGTGCCACGCGATCGATCCAGTCGAGCGTCTGCTGTGGTGACCGATTGAGAATTAGCGTCTGTAGAATCGGCGCAACGATTAATTCACCGTGATTATGGAGTTTGCTAAACTCCTGTTGCCAGCCTGCTTGCCACTGAAATGGATACAGTCCAAAGTAGTTCTGTCTTGAGCGATCTGGTGCCCTAAATGAGCTTGATAAGCTTTCACCCCAAGTGATAATTTCCAGGGGATGGGGCTGGAAATACAGGGCAAATAAGCAGATTCTCTGCCATCCCTTGAGCCGATTTGGGGGTGTATCGGAGATCGACTCACTCGCTTTGTCTCGCGCATGGAACAATAATGGGTATGGCTCAAGTTCGAGGATCGGCGGTGGAGAGCTGGGGATTGAAATAATCGTATCACTAACTAACAGTGTGCGCGATCGACGGTGGAAAAACGCAACTTCGGCAAACTGTCCAGGGCCGAGATCGATCGTCTCTAAGATGGCATAATCAAATTCATCACCAAAGGGAGTCTGACTACTAGCTGGGGGTAAAATCTGGGTTCGATCGATCGGCAAACCCAGCCAGCTTAATGGTAAGTTAATTGGGAAGCTCCATTGATCGGGTGTTACCCATACCTGCGCTTGCGGAAACTTTCGCGCAAATGGGCCGACAAAAACTTTGTGTTCTAGCCCCGAAATCGTGGGCAAGATGATGTGCTTAACGTCACCGTGAAGAGCGACTAATTGATTCACTAGAGCTAGGCATTCACCAGTGGGCGCTACAGGTGCATAGACGAGCAAGCCACCACTATCGAGCTTTACCACCGTCATCCGAATCGTTACTACGACGTAAAAAATCCCCTGCACCTGCTCGAATGTCCAAATTGTATCTGGGATTACTTCAGTGCGGATAGTCCGTCGTTGACGATAGGGATAAATCGGCAATGTCCACCAAAATCGCCACGATCGATCGGTTGTAATCGTTTTTGTTCCGACATTTACTCGTTCGTCGAGAGTCATTTGTTACTAGGGCAGATTAGCTACGCGCGCCTTGTAAATTATATCTCTCGATTCGCTGGCGGAGCCTTTCCTGTGGAAAATCTTAAAGCCGATCTTTGAAAATCTGAGTTCTTAGCGTAGATCCAGGGTATCCAAAAAGGGCATCCTGGATCTACGCTTTTACAAATACGCTACCAGGAAAACCTGAGAACTCAAGGCGCAATACTGGCTAATTTACTCGAAATCGGTGGTGCCACGACTGGTGGCTCAGACTGCCAATTGGTAGCAGCATACAAACTAGTATCAGCGCTCTGGGCAACTGTTGGTAGAGCCGATCGCAAGTGAGCGGCTACTGCAACCGTTGTACTATCATAGGATTGAGTTGCCAGCTTTGGATATAAGCCAATCCCAATAATCGGAATCAATAGGCAAAATGCGATCGATAATTCACGCGGCTGGGTATCTACAATTAATTCATCGCTCGATCCGTTCCGTAAACCATAGAACACCCGTCGTAACATCGACAATAAGTAAATCGGTGTAATTAATAAACCAACTGCCGACAGGAAAATAATCAGCGTTTTGAAACCACCGCTATAGACATCACTAGTCGTCACTCCCAAGAAAATTGTCAGCTCACCGACAAACCCACTCATTCCAGGTAAAGCCAGCGAAGCCATCGATGCAAAGGTAAATAGCGCGAAAGTTGTCGGCATCGACTTAGCAATGCCACCCATTTTATCCATTGAGAGGGTGTGAGTGCGATCGTAAATCACTCCAGACAAGAAAAATAGTGCCGCCGCAATCAGCCCATGCGAAATCATTTGCAGCATTGCCCCATTAATTCCCAGCGCCGTAAAAGAAGAAATCCCAATCAGCACAAATCCCATGTGCGAGATCGAAGAATAAGCCAACCTCCGCTTGAGATTGTCCTGAGAAAAGGCAGCTAAAGCGCCGTAAATAATATTCACCACACCCAACACTGCTAGTACAGGCGCAAAATAAACGTGAGCGTGCGGCAACATTTCTGCATTCAGCCGAATCAAAGCATAGCCGCCCATCTTCAGCAATACGCCAGCCAAGATCATCGAGCCAGGTGCAGGTGCTTCACCGTGTGCATCGGGCAGCCAAGTATGAAATGGAAAAATCGGTAATTTCACGCCGAACGCAATTAAGAAGCCAGCATAGGCTAATAATTCTAACTTGATCGGATATTCCTTGCGGCTTAATTCTGTAAAATCGAAGGTCAGTGTATCGCCATAAAAAGCCAAGGCTAGCGCGGCAATCAAGATAAAGATCGAAGCCAGCGCTGTGTAGAGAATAAACTTAGTGGCGGCATAGAATCGTTGCCCTCCACCCCAAATCGAAATAATCAAATAAACGGGAACCAGTTCCAATTCCCACAGCATGAAGAACATCAGTAGATCCTGCGCTAGGAATACCGCAATCTGGGCACTGTACATCACTAGCATCAAACTGTAGAATAGACGCGGCTTAATCTGAATCTTCCAGGCTGCAAAGGTGGCTAGCGTCGTTACAAACCCTGTTAACACCACCAACGGCATCGACAACCCATCTACGCCCAGTGACCAATTTAGCGCCAGCTGAGGCACCCAGCTGTAGCGCTCAACTAACTGTAAACTTGGATTCGTGATG
>JANNDQ010000116.1:0-11818 GCA_031387965.1 Chamaesiphon sp. OTE_75_metabat_567 | reverse complement strand
CGATGAATTATCTGCACAAATGGCATTTAATTGAAGCGGAGAAACAACGAGTACTAGGTAATAAAGCCGGAGCGATCGAACATTACGATCTGGCGATTTCAGGTGCGAAGGAACATCAATTCATTCATGAAGAAGCACTCGCCAACGAACTAGCTGCGAAATTTTATCTCAGCTGGGGTAAAGAAAAAATAGCTCAATCATATCTAGCTGAAGCTTATTATTGTTATGGACGTTGGGGCGCTAATGCCAAAGTGGATCATTTGCTCACACTCTATCCTCAACTCCTCGCTGTGATCCTCCAAACAGATCCGGTCGAGCCGGATGTCCCCGCCAGCACCGATCTTAGTAGCTCATTGATGAGTGACTGTACATTTCTAGATATGGCGGCGCTGTTGAAGGCTTCACGGACTATTTCCGAAGAGATCAGACTCGATCGCACTATCTGTAACTTGCTCGATCTCGTCATTGCCAATGCTGGTGCGGATAAGTGTGTCTTATTACTGGAACAAGACTCAAATTTGCAGGTAGTCGCCAGAGTAGAATTGGGACAGAATCCTCAGCTACTACCGCCGATTTCTTTTAATTCGAGCAACGATGTGGCAATTAGCTTGATCAACAAAGTCAAACATAACCTAGAGCCAGTTCTGCTGATTAATCCGATCGAATCTTCAGAATTTAATGGAGATCCCTACCTCCGCCAAAATCAGCCCAAAAGTGTCTTGTGTAGTCCGATCCTTAATCAAGGTGAGTTGATCGGCATCCTGTATCTCGAAAATCAACTAATCACTTCTGCCTTCACCCGCGAACGGATCGAAACACTCCAAGTCTTAGTTGCTCAAGCTGCGATCAGTATCGAGAATGCCAAACTCTACACCGAACTCCAAATCTCATTTACCAGCCTCGAACGAAAAGTTGAAGAACGTACCCTCGAACTCAAAACCGCTAAAGAATTAGCCGAGTCAGCCGAGCGCACTAAGACTGATTTCTTCAACAATATGACTCACGAACTCCGTACACCGCTAAACGCAATTTTGGGGATGTCGGAAGGGCTAACAGAAGAAGCCTATGGTGTCCTCAATCCGAAACAACACCGCTGTGTCGAAGTTATCGCCAGCAGTGGCAATCATCTCCTGTCGCTGATCGACGATATTCTCGATCTAGCCAAACTCGAAGCTGGCAAGCTGGAACTATACTGTGAACTCACTCAGATCGAACAGCTTTGTGCTGATAGTATTGTATTTGTTGAACAGCAGGCTTTGAAAAAACAGATTCAGATCGAAGTCAAGATCCCTGATGGTTTACCCGATCTAATGGTGGATGAACGCCGGATTCGCCAAGTTTTGATTAATTTACTCACTAATGCCGTCAAATTCACACCCGAATATGGTCGGATCGGTTTGGAGGTGGCACATATGAGCGCTGAAGATCACGCTTGGATTCAGATTGCTGTCAGTGATACAGGCATCGGCATCGAACCAGAACATCTCAATTTGTTATTTCAGCCTTTTGTCCAAATCGATAGTGCTTTGAGCCGCACCGCTCAAGGGACTGGATTGGGATTAAATTTGGTACGGGAGTTTGTTGAGCTACATGGTGGCAGGGTAAGTGTGAGCAGTGAAATTAATGTTGGTAGTCGCTTTACTATCGATTTACCATTGGGAAGTCTGCCGTTTATTATTCCATTAACCAAAGATAAGTCTTCTTGTAACTCAATCTAAATAAATTATAGTTATTAACTAATTAGCCCCCTGTCAAATCGAATTTTAACAGGCTATAGTTATTGGTAGCAAATCTGTCGATCGGGATATAAATCCTCAACTCTAAGTAGCCCAATCATGTCTCTACACACTTCATCTCCAAGCAAAGGTGCAACAACTAGTGACATCTTATCGTCTGTCAGTGGGAAGGCTGCACAACCCGATCACCTGGCAACAATCACAGCGCAGACACAAGCGATAGAACTCAATCCTCATGATCCACTGGCTTTTTGTGCTCGCGCTGTTGCTTACTATCGACTGGGCGATCGCCAGAGCGCGATCGCAGACTATACCCAAGCGATCGATCTCGATCCTAAGCTAGAAATTGCCCATTATCGCCGGGGATTTTTGCACTACCTAGCTAAAGATTATTCGAGTGCAATTATTGATTACAATCGATCGATTGAACTCAAGCCTGATTTCGCACTAGCTTATTCCAATCGTGGCTATGTCTATCGAGACTTGTACGGAGAACAAGAAGCGATGATTGATTGGCGGTTTGCTGCGAAACTCTTCAAGGAGCAAGGTAACTCAAAAAAATATCAAGAGATCATGAGAGCAATTGAAAGCGTTAACGGTGACGAAAGTTGTGCTTCGGGAATGCTTTAGGAGTGGTGGAGAGAAATTGAGAGTGTCAGATTTGATTGATTGAGTTAGTCAATTGTTTTATAATGAAACTTTAAAACATAAATTTTATGACAGCCGATTTAACTCAACAAAAATGTGTCCCCTGTCTTGGTGGTGAAGTCGCGATTACCCCCGCTGAGATCGCTGCCTTTCAACCACAGATTCCCGATTGGTGTCAGTTTGAAGTTAGAGGGGAACAACGGATCGAGCGCTTGTACCAATTCAAGGATTTTAAGACAGCGATCGCATTTACCAATGCTGTTGGTGACTTAGCCGAAGCCGAAGCACACCATCCGGCAATTTTGACAGAATGGGGCAAAGTAACCGTAACCTGGTGGACACATACCGTCGGTGGTTTACATCTCAATGATTTGATTATGGCAGCACGAACAGATTCTATTTTCAAGCAACTTAGTTAAGTCGAATCGATATCTAGTAGGGGCAATTCATGAAGCGGCGGTTTTATTCGGAGGTTCCCTCCGAATAAAAAACCGACAAGACAGCGGCTTGCGCTCTGGAGGTTCCCTCCAGATTGAGCAAGACAAGACATTGCCCCTACTCACAATTACCTCAACTAGAGGCACTAGTGTAAAATCTCAGCGCAAATCGCCAGAAGTAATTTGACGATATTAGTAACACTACAGCCAAGCAGCCACCAGTCGCGATCGACACTGGATCTACCCGCCCCAACAGCGCTTGGGCGGGGACAGTAGTCAAAAATGCCACTGGCACCACAAATGTGAAAAAGAAGCGGTAAGTAGGCGGATATGCCGCGATCGGAAAGCGTCCAGCCGCCAGCAAGCCGCGCAATACCTCGGTAATATTATAAATCTTGGTAAACCAAATACTCGTCGCACCCAGGATAAACCAGAGGCTGTAGATAATCGCCAACCCAAATCCTAACGGTATAGCACCAAGCAGATAACCACCGACTCCTACACCCAGTAGACTCCCCGCATAAATAATAATAAATAGTCCAAATAACATATCCGGCACTCCCCACAAGGAGAAACTATGAAAAGAAAGCCAAAACTGCGAACTAATCGGCTTGAGTAATACAAAATCTAGCGTTCCATCCTGAACGTGCTTAACAATTCGGTTGAGATTACTAGCGAGAAATGTACTTGAAAAACCTTCAAGAAATGTAAAGATCCCAACCACAATTAATGCCTCTTCCCATCGCCAACCCTGAAAGTTATAGCCTTTTCGATAAAACAGAAATAGACTAAATAGGCTGCCCGCCAGTCCGCCCAAACTACTCAAAGCCGCAAACACAAAATTTAGCCGATATTCCAACTCAGCCGCGATCGCCGTTCGCCAAAAAATCTGAATTAAATTTAAATATCTATACATAAATCTAACTCACGCTCCCATTCCTGAATACTGACGCAAACCCTTCTTCCATAGCCATCGATTGACGATCGCAAAGATCCCAATCCATAACAACATCACCCCAAAATTGCGGACAAAATCAACCTTCAATCCAGTTAAAATACTCGCAGGGAAGTTAATAATATAGGGAAATGGAGTCCACAGCGCGATCGATCTAACCTCTGGTGGAAATAATTCTAGCGGGGCAATTGCGCCAGATAAAAACAGACCAATTAAAAACAATACCTCTTGAATCGAACTAGCTTTCTCAGTCCAAAAGGCGAACATTGCTAATGTGTACTGAATCGAGAACTGGAGCGCAAATGCCAAGCCACTAGCGATCGCAAATAATCCCAATGTCTGCCAACTCGGCACCCAAAAAGCACTGGGATATAGCAAGAAAAACAGAGCAACTAAGCCAATAATAAATGGCAATCTGGCGAATCGTTCGCCAACGTGGGACGACACATGATGCCAGACTGGATCTAATGGTTGCAGCAATCGAAACGACAGCTTCCCATCGACAATTTCTCGCTCAAAATCCCAGATCACCCAAACTACAGTGAGCTGTCTGACTAGATAAACCGCCAGAAAATACCGCGCAAACTCGATCGCCGATAACCCAAAGTCACCCTGCCCTGCAGCTTCAGTCCACACCCCCATCAAAATGAACGGTAACGACCCCGAAAGTGCCCACAGGAGCAATTCGGCTCGATACTCTAACATATAGGCGTAGTAAGTCACTAGCAGCGTTCTGGAGACTCTAAATAATTGCTTCATCAGTCTAAATTACTCCCCCAATTGTAAATATTTGCCAAAGATCCGATCTCCCTTTATTTGTGTCACCGGAATAGTTAAACTACTCTAATAGAAGATATCTAAATTGATCGCAATTAATATGAGTGTAGTTAGTCAAGTTATTCTCAAAGCCGATGACGATCTGCGCTACCCCAGTAGCGGAGAACTCAAAAATATCCAGTTATTTCTGCAAACTGGCGAACAGCGGATTCGGATCGTCACTACTTTAGCAGAGGGTGAGAAAAAAATTGTTGAAGAAGCTAGCAAGCAATTGTGGAAGCTACATCCTGACTATATCGCACCCGGCGGTAATTCTTACGGACAAAAACAACGCGCTCAGTGCCTCAGAGACTACGGTTGGTATTTGCGCCTAGTTACTTATGGTATCCTGGCTGGCGACAAAGATCCGATCGAACGGATCGGCTTGATCGGTGTTCGGGATATGTACAACTCCCTCGGCGTTCCAGTTGCTGGCATGGCTGATTCGATTACTGCACTCAAATCAGCTGCCCTTAGTCGTCTGAGTGATGAAGATGCAGCTGCTGCGGCTCCCTATTTTGACTACATCATTCAGGAAATGTCCTAGTCCTAGCTATTCCCCACTTGTTAGTAGATTTTGCTGCTCAAGCAATAACCCCCAGTACTCCTGGGGGTTATATTTTATGAATAGAGTACCGTCAGTGAAGAGACTACGTGTGTTGATGTAAAGTATATAACAAACATTGAATGTTAGTTCTAACACTATTTAGGGTACGTTGAAGCTATGGACACTGGGAATCTTGAGCAGGGATCGCTGATCTAGCTGTGTCTTGAGCCACATTTCCAAAAATCAGTAGTGATTGTATCGATCGTCACTATTTAGTCCAAAAGCTGTACTTAATTTTGACTTAAAACCAGATAACGCTGACTAGAACACAAGTAGTTGCGTCTTATAATGAGGTTCATCTCGACCGCCAATTAAAGCAACTAACTGTATCGTGATTATCAGTATTTAGTCTGGCAAGCAGATTAAGCTGGCTTACGATCGATGCTGTAAATCGATTACGTCAACCTAAACACCCTAAATTTTTAACGTGAGGAGCGCCACCCGAATGTCATCAGCATTTTGGAAATCTGTATTAATTAGCCCTGTAGCTTTAGGCATCAGCCTGTTGCTATCCACTGGTGTCATCGCTGCACCAAAATCACTCACTAGCAATTCCCGCGACTTAATTCTCAACAAGGCTGGATCTGTCCCTGCTAAAGTTGCAGCTGGTGAACCAGCTACTCAACCCCAAAACTTACCAGATCTGGGATTAGGTCTCGTCAAACCTGGGGACTGGCGCTATACCTCACTTCAAAGTGTGGGAACTAAATATGGCTGCAATCCTAACTTCAACAATCAACCTGTTTCCCAAATTGACTTTGCTAGGGGTTTAAATAACTGCCTCGATACAGTTGAGACACTGCTAGCTCAGAAACAGCCGTCGCAGCAGCCCCCGTCACCCCCATCACCCCAACAGCCACCCGCTGTTACCCAAGCAGATCTCGAAGTTCTGAAGCGACTAACCCAAGAGTTTCGCGCTCAGTTGACCGAAATCGATACTCGTCTCGCTAGCACAGACAAAAGAGTCGCTCAAGTTCAAGCCAATCAGTTTTCAACCACCACCAAACTCAAAGGTGAAGCGGTATTTAACGGCGCAGGTGTGATCAGCGGTGGAAGTAACAGTAATATTGTCTTCGGCGATCGCGTGCGGCTATTATTTCAAAGTAGCTTCACTGGTAAAGATATCCTCTGGACACGTCTATCTACTGGGAATTTATCTTCCCTCGGTGCGACACTCACCAATCCAACGACTACCGGCGGTCAGGTAGTTGAAACTGGTCTTAGCAACAATGTCGGTCTAGACTGGCTGGCGTATCAGTTCCCTGTTGCCAATACCAATGTCTACGTAGCAGCCTTCAACGGTCTACAAGCAGACTATGCACCGACATACGGCTCCAATTTTGATGATTTCACTGGAGCCAGTGGCGCGATATCTGCTTTTGCTGAATCCAGCCCAATCTACAAGATCGGTGGCGGTAGTGGCGTAGGTGCCACTATCCCCATTGCTGATACTGGACTGACATCGGTATCTCTGGGTTACTTTGCATTTAATGCCAATAGCCCTGCAAATACTGTTAATAATCCGCTAGCTACTCCTGCTCCTACATTTGCTAGCACGGGTGGATTATTTGGTACTGATAATTCTATCTTCAGTCAACTCAACTTCAAGCTCTCTCCTCAATTAGAGGGTGGTTTAACCTATATCAACAGCTCCCACAACGGCACTATTTTTAATGGGACTGGGGTACTTGTTGGTACTCCGTTAGCTAATAATATTGATGCGACTAGCCCCGGCGGTCGTACTACCGCTAACTCCTTCGGTGCGCAATTTGCATATAAAGCCAGTGATAAGCTTGCCTTTAATGGTTTTGCAATGACCACCAATGCTCGTCGCAGCACAGGCGCGACTGACAATATTTTGAGCTATGGTGCTGGGGTATCGTTCCCCGATATTGATGGCAAAGGTGGCCTCGCTGGTATATTTGTGGGCGCGGAACCATATGTTAGTGGTGTTGGTAGCACTCCATTCCACTTCCAAGGTTTCTACAAGTACAAATTTAGCGACAACCTCTCAATTACGCCTGGTTTGATCTACCTCACTTCTCCCGACCAAATTAATAATAATAGTGCGTTAATTGGGGTGCTCAGAACTACGTTCACCTTCTAATCTAGCTAATCTAGATTCAAAAGTATCAAATTAGGGTTAGAGCATTAAGGACTTCCACTTATGCTCTAACCTTAATTTATACTCAACCCAAAAGTATTTTGGGTGGGATCAGACAGTAGAGTTGAGCGGTGCCAATTTCAATTTGCTGATCTGGAAATTTTAAGCCAATAATTCCGCCCTTTTTCAGAATTAATTGGTGGTAGACTCGATCGAATATCAGCGACTCAGCCCATTCACTCAGATTGGGTTCATGTCCGATTAAAGCTACTGTGGCAAGTGCATCGCAATCAGATCTAGCGTGCCAAGCAGTCAGCCAAGATTCAATCGGAGCAGATGGTTTCAAGTCCTGACTTACCTCTAGTAGCGGCGAGATTTGTCGATCCATCAAGATGTCGGCAGTCTGTTGAGCACGGACTAATGGACTAGTCATAATTAGATCGAATCTTAGGTCTAATTTTGTCAGTTTGTCGGCAACTTGCTCAACTCTTTTACGTCCTGTTCTAGTAAGAGATCGTACCTCATCACTGGCGATTGAGTCTAGTGCCAAAGGGTCTGGATCGACAGCAATACCGTGGCGGATTAAGTACAAATACATACTTTTGTTAATTACTTGATAGTCGTGGTCGAAGGGTTAGATGATAGCAAATGGGTAACGGTTTATTTCTGGTTGATACATCTATCAGTATCAGTGGGAATTCTAAGGTTGATGGTAAATATCAAGGGTGCGATCGAGGGTGCAGTAGTTATGACAGAATCGAATGTAGGTGAATTTGTAAGTGAGCGAAATCGGCGATTTCCGTGGGAGCGGTTTCTACCCAAGCGCAAAGCTTGGATTCAGACTCTAATTTTATTACCTTTTGGCTTACCCGTTGGTAATTTTTTAGGGGCTAGCTGGAATTTTTCAGTTAATGCAATGGAGGAACAACAGTATTTGATTGGCATCCTCGCGATGGCTGTTAATTTACTACTCCCTAGTTTATTTTTGAGCTTTTTATGCCATTGGGGCTGGTTTGTTTGGAAAAAAACTTCTTCCCCCTGGTATCCTCAAGCTCCAGCATTGTGGGCAGGTGCTTATGCTACCGTCACTATTGCCATTTCCTTTGCGCTGGTTGAATTGGTGGCACGTAGTGTCGGCGCTTGTGGGAATCCAGGCTGGGGCAATATCGGTGAAGCACTATTGTGCAATCTCAATGGATACGGTTTTGAATCTAAATCCTGGTTTGGAGCATGGTTTATCGTCGCTGCTTATTGCTACCGAGCGCAAGACTCGATCGAGTTAATAGCCCAGCGGATATTCAGCCCAAATCGTCCAGAAGCGCTCAATACATCCTTGAGTGAAGAAAACCATGTTTTAGCTGGTGATGATGATTTTAGTGGCAATCCGCTCGATTCAATTGCGAATGTGGAAGATTAAATTCTCAAATCTCGTTGGCGTTAGCAAAGACCGTTATGATGTTTTCTAATTAGTCCGCGTTCGCGTTCGCGAAGCCTGCCGGAGGCAGAGCGTCTCCGTCAGGAGACGGCGGACTTTGGCTGCGCTTGCGGCGATTTTAATCGGCGGTGGTGCTAGACTTTAGTCCCAAGGATTCAATTTTAGCCAAAATCAACTGGTGAAAACTGGGATTATGAAATCGTTTGGCAGATAGTGCGCCCATCGTTAGTACCTTGCGGGCGGCTTCTCGTTGTCCTAGGTGATAAAGTGCCAAACCTTCGGCATAAAATCCAGTTTCATCACGATCGACTAAGCGCTCTAAGCCCTGATTCTGGATTGAGCGAGCCTGTTCAAAGTCTACGATTGCTTTGGGAATATCACCTAGTTCATGATAGACGAGACCACGGTGATATCTCGCTGACACATAGTTAGGCGCAATTTCGATCGCTTTACTAAAACTTTTAATTGCGTTGTGTTGCAAACCAGAGAGACTATCGACAATCCCTAAGATATAATTCGACCAAAAACATGTTTGATCTAAAGCTTTAATTGCCTGACAATCTTGCTTTGCATGACGATAATCTTGCTGGCGAAAATAGAGCAAACTCCGTTGCACTAGCGCCTTGCTATGGGTTGGATCGAGATTGATCGCGCTGGTATAGTTTGCTAGGGCTAGTTCGAGATTGCCAAGCTCGACATAAGTTAATCCCCGCCGAAAGTAAGCTTTAGTAAGTTTAGGATTTAATTCAATCGCTCGATTGCAATCTTGCACTGCTGCTGAGTGATTGTCTAGACAGCGATGTACCTCGGCGCGATCATCATATACTGCCGCTTGGGGCTTGCGATCGATCGTGATGTTAAAATCAGCTAATGCTCCCTGTAAATCGCCTAACTTTTGACGAGTTCGGCCACGGGCATGGTGAAATGTGGGTTGATTTGATTGAAGTGAAATTGCTCGATCAAGATCAGTTAATGCTGATGTGAATTTTGCTAATCTTTCATAACAAATTCCGCGATAACAATAACCACTTGGATCTTGGGGGTAAGTTTTAATATGCTGATCTAAACCAGGTAGCGCAGCCTGATAATTTTCAATTTTGACTAGTGCTACCGCATTTAACCACACCGCTGAGGGATGATCTGGGACTTGTTCGAGAATTTTTTTACAGTCAGCCAAAACCTGGTAGTAATTCTTGAGCGCTTTATTTACCAGCGCACGTTGATAGTAAAAATCGAGTTGAGCGGGATCGAACCCAATCGCCAAATCACATGCTGCTAAAGCGCCCTCATAATCCTGACTTTGGTAGCAAATTGTAGCGATGCCAATATGTGCAGCTGCCAATTGTGGATTCCATTCGATCGCAATTTTATAAGCCGATCTCGCCCGAGCGTAGTCTTTTGCCGCAAGCGACTTACTGCCACTTTTGTAGTATTTGAGCGCCAAATCTGTGCCTGTCAGGGCGGGATCTGACGCAAGGTTGACTGAGCTAGCTGGAACCCGCATCGATACTTCTGGTTCAGGCACTACTACGGTTTTGATCGCTTGTACCTGAATATCTTGCCGCTTGACGGAGGCTAACCGCGCACTGTGAGAAGATTTGAGCCGGGTAGGTGCAGGTGGCGCTGAAGTCGCTTCCTCAGTTGCCCAAGGATCTAGTGCCACTAGTTGGGGTGGTGGAGCCACTGGCGGGGCTAAATCGCTCGATTCTTGACTCGCCCAAGGATCGATAATTGAGGTTGGTTTAGAGCTATTTTGGTGGGGAGTGTTGCTATTATTAGACTTAGATTTGATCGAAGACTGTAATGATGTACTCAAGATGTCTGAATAATCATGTTGAGAGGCAAACTCTGGAGCATTAGATGGGGTATAAGGTTTTGACATAACTGGAGTGCCTCAAGGAATGACAATTGACGTAGAGAGGAGATTAAGCTAGCGTTAATTGGCAGTAGCTTCTCAATTTTAGCGAGCTGAAGCTGTAATCGGCTCAGTATTTACACCACAACTTAGATTTTTGATATATGCAATTTACTGTAGCCGTCGATTTTAATTCATGTCTAGGGCTTCGATCGTAAACATAATTTGCTGATGAAAAACAGCACTTTTAAGTTTTTGGGCGACTACTGCTGCTTGGTGAAGGATCACTTTTGCTGTATCTGGCTGTCCCATGTGATATAGAGCCAATCCTTCGGCATATAGTCCAGTTTCATCGCGTTGAGCGGTACAGTCTAAACCTTGATGTTGAATTTGTTGTGCTAAATTAAAATCACTCATTGCCTTAGCTTCATTCTTGAGATCGTACTGCAACAGTCCACGATGATACAGCGCACAAATAAAATCAGGCTGGAAATCAATTACCTTGGTAAAACTAAAAATTGCCTCTTGTTTAAACCCCGATAATGATTGAACTATCCCTAATAAATAATTAGCTGGAATAGAATTGCGATCGACTGTCAAAACCTGTTCACAGTCTTTCATCACCGCAGCATATTCGCCATGTCGAAAGTAGATCCAGCTGCGTTGAATATAAGCATTTGTATCCGTTGGATCGATCTGAATGATCCGGTGATAGTCAGCTAAAGCAGCATGAAGATTACCAACTTCAGTATTAATTACGCCCCGTTGATAGTGAGCATTTACCAGCTGTGGATTGTAGCGAATTGCTTGATTACACTGTGCCAATGCCTGAGGATAATCGCCGCGATTAATATAAATATCTGCCCGATTAGCATAAGCTTGAGCCATCCGTGGATCTAGATTAATTGCTCGATCGTAGTCGGTCATTGCTGTGGTAAAATCACCCAACTGTTGTCGGATTCGGCCCCGTCTGCGGTATAAAATTGCTAACTGGTTATTAAGATCGATCGCCTGATTAAGATCGTTAAATGCCTGGGTGAGATTACCCAATCGCTCATAACAAATCCCCCGATAATAATAACCATAAAAATCATCACCACGAAAGTTAAGATACTGATTAAAATTGAAGATTGCTAATTGATGATTGCCCAGCTGAAAGTGAGCGCGGGCGTTTAGCCATCGAGCTGAAATATTGCTAGGTTGATGTTCGAGAATAAATTTACAA
>JANNDQ010000064.1:0-5575 GCA_031387965.1 Chamaesiphon sp. OTE_75_metabat_567 | reverse complement strand
TTGCTTGGATAGGAGCTGGAGAACTTATCCCTTTGAAAAAATTAACTGCGGCGCGACTGCAAGCAGCTCTGAAACTGGTATTAACGGAACCAAGCTATCGGGAAAATGCACTCAGACTCAATCAATCGATCGCGATATCTGGCGGGGTCAGTCGGGCAGCTGATATCATCGAACTAGCGATCTCTACCAGGGAATCTGTTAATAGAACATGAGTAAACAGACGATCGAGCTGAGTAAATATACTGCGGCATATACAAGTGTCGGTGAAGGAATTCCGGTAATTTTATTGCACGGTTTTTTTGGTGATGCTTCGACATTGGATGCGATCGCTAGTGGACTATCAGCAAAATATCACTGTATTAGTCTAGAACTATTAGGCTTTGGTGATTCTTCTAAGCCAGACATTCGTTACTTTATCGAACATCAAGTTGAATTCATCCAAGAATTTATTATTGCTAAGAAAATCACCGAATTTTACTTGATTGGCTATTCTTACGGTGCTTGGGCGACAGCAGCCTATGCAATTTCACACCAAAATTTGGCGATTTCTATCCCCGATCTATTAGGGATCATTTTATTAGCACCAGCCGGAATTAGAGATGATAGTTTTGTCGGTCGCTATGACTATCTCAAACCATTATTATTGTGGCAAACACCACTATTAGATCTAGCCTTAAAAGCGGTCAAACCATTCGCCAAACTACTCGGTAAAACTAAATCTTTTGACTCTATTTATCAGGCGCGACACGCATTTACCACCCAGCCAGCCGCTCGTTCATTTTTGATTGATCGACTCAAACCTGAAGATGCCGTTGATACAGTCGAGGGCGATATCGATCGAATTGCCGTCCCGACGCTAGTGATCGCTGGTGAAATTGATGGGACAATTCCGCTGTGGCATTCCCAAACTTACGCCCAGCAGATTCCCGCCGCTCGGTTGGAAATCATTGCTGGAGCCGATCACGATCTCGTCCAAACTCATTCTCAAGCAGTCACTCGATCGATCCTAGCGCACTGGAACTCGTCAGTCGAATTGCGTAGTCAAGATAACTACTGACAAATAACTAACAACCATACCGCAGAGGTGCTAAATTTTTATATAGCTGAGTTAAAATATCGCTGTTTTGGGAGCGTAGGATCATGATTGTAATTTTCAACCTAGCACTATTTGCCCTAGTGCTACTGTCGTTCGTGATGGTTGTTGGTGTACCTGTTGCTTATGCGGCACCACAAAGCTGGGATCGATCGAAGCAACTGCTGTTTGTTGGTTCAGGTGCTTGGACACTACTAGTAGTTGTCGTCGGTGTCCTCAATTTCCTGGTAGTTTAGATTGCCATCTGGTTGATTGGCTGCTAGGACGACTGGATTGTCTCAATTGCAGCCGATCTCAACCTCTACTCACCATTAAAAATTAATTTATAATCAGTGGTTATTAGGGAGTAATTTTAAGATCTGACGATCCTGCCTAATATCTAAACCTAATACTTAACTTAAATGTCAGTCTTTGAAGGCACGCTCGTCTGTGACAGTTCTTTGCGATTTGCGATCGTGATCGGTCGATTTAATGATCTCGTTACTAATAAGCTTCTAGAAAGCTGTCAGGATTGCCTGAAACGCCACGGAATTGATGTTGACCCCAATGGGACTCAAGTGGATTATGCTTGGGTACCTGGGTGCTTTGAGGTGCCAATGGTAGCGAAACAGCTGGCAGAATCTAATCGCTATGATGCAATTATTTGTTTGGGTGCCGTAATTCGAGGCGATACGCCGCACTTTGACTATGTATCTTCAGAAGGTGCCAAGGGTATTGCCGCTGTCGGATTCCAAAGCGGTACGCCAGTGATCTTCGGTGTGCTGACTGTCGATACGATGACTCAAGCGCTAGAACGGGCGGGGATTAAAGGCAATCACGGCTGGGGCTATGCGCTGAATGCGATCGAAATGGCGACTTTGATGAAGACTTTACCTGTTGCTAAATAAATTGCAGCGTGAATTGCCCTCACCCCGCCAAAGCCGAAGGATCTGGCGGGGCGAGGGCAATTCATACCTGAATTCAGAAATGTCTGAATCGCCTTTATTCCCAAAATTAAAGCTTATTTTTTGGTCTTTTTCGGCTTGAGATTTTGACTAAAAAATCCTGTTGTCATCATCCAGGCTTCAGCGGCGGCTTCAGCAGAATAGTTTTCGCGCCTGTCGCTCATGAAGCCATGTCCAGCATTGGGGAAGAGATTGAGAACATAGCGTTTTTTGGCTTTGGATAGTGCAGCCGCCACTCTACCGTGTTCATCAGCAGCGATGAGCTGATCTTCGCTTCCATACATCAGCATAATCGGTGACTGAATTGTGGTGACTCGATCGAGTATTGATTTTTGTCCCAGTGGATTACCGGGAGTGGCATCGATGCCGCCACCGTAGAAAGAGATTGCTGCTTTGATCTTGGTGGGATAGACAGCGTTGGCAAGGAAGGCATATCTACCACCCATACAGAACCCAATTACGCCAACCCCGCTGGCATTAATTTCACTCCTAGCTGCCAGAAAATCGATACTTTTGCCAACGTCACTCATGATGGCATCATCATTGAGTGATTTTAGCTTACCGATCGCCCCAGGCACATCAGTATAGGCATAAGTAGTACCCCGATAAAAGTCTGGAGCGACGGCTGCAAAGCCTGACAGTGCTAACCTGTCACAAATACTCCTACACCAGTTATTTAACCCGAAAGCCTCCATCAAAACAATTACTGCGGGAAACTTGCCCGTACCTGCCGGAGTGACATAATAGCCTGGTAAATCCTTGGTAATCTGAATATTTTTACCAGCAGCTACTGGTTTAGCGGCAGATGTTGTAGCTTTAGGATCTGGTTGTTTAGCTTCACTCAGTTGAGAGCTGCCAATAACAGCAGCTGTAGCGATACTGGATGCTCCAAGTAATATGTCCCGTCGTTTCATTAGTTATGTAATTGAATATTGACTACCAATTATCAGTAAACAACAAATAGCGATCAATTGCTACTCCGCTGCATCTAAACAATCAACTCGCGCATCTACAAAATCGTAAATGCGCGAGTTAGTTAAAGCCTGTGAATAAGTAAAATATTCAGATCATAATCAACGTGTGATTAGCGAGTGCGGCGCTTGTAGTTGTTAACCTTTGTGTCATTAACTTGATCAGTAATGTTATTTTTGCCTTCAACATCAGCAAATTGACCGTTGGAAACCGAAGTTCCAGTTGCACCAGAGCTGCGGCGACCAGTTTCAGCATTGCGAACTTTAGTGCTATTAGCTTGACCAGTGATGTTATTTTTACCAGTGACAATTGCATCTTGAGTGCTCTCAATTACTGTAGATGTGTCACCAGCATGAGCGGGCAGAGATAAACCGAGAGTAGCAATGCTAAGACCGACAACGAGGATAGATTTGAAGTTCATGATTTGATATTCCGATGTGTGAATGAGGAAGTTAATTACAGTCTGTGAGCAGAAGACGGTTGACGGTTGTGTTCAATGAAGAGATCGACAACCGTCAAGTTTTAATTAGCGAGTGCGGCGCTTGTAGTTATCAACTTTAGTTTCGTTGACTTGACCAGTAACGTTATTTTTGCCTTCAACATCAGCAAATTGACCGTTAGAAACATAAGTTCCAGTTGAAACAGTAGTCCGGCGACCAGTTACAGCATTGCGAACTTTAGTGCTGTTGGCTTGACCAGTGATGTTATTTTTACCAGTAACAATCGCATCTTGAGTGCTGTCAATTACGGTAGCGGTATCGCCAGCATGAGCGGGCAGAGATAAGCCGAGAGTAGCAATGCTAAGACCAACAACGAGGATAGATTTGAAGTTCATGATTTGATGTTCCGATGATTGATAAATGGTTATTTACTAACACTCAAGACTACAAATATTGTTTAGTTTATTCCGTAAAAGTTGAAGATTTAATTTGAACTTTAATCTGTGTTTTTATGGTGTTAACTGTCGGTGTAGATTGTGTCTTGCGTGTTCGTACTGATAACTACAGATCGCGATCGAGGCTTTCCAGAAATGTTCCTAAATAAAATTAAAATTACTTAGATCACTCGCCTTATATATAGAACCCATTTGAGATCTCTAGATGCTAGTGGGGGAGGGTGGGTTTTGTTTGAGATTGGACGGTACAATTCTCTGACGAGAGGCTACGCCAACGACATTAAATTGCATGAACCCACCCCTACGAAGTTGTTGTGCCTACCGACTCAAAAGATCTCAAATGGGTTCTATAGAGATCATCTGGAACCTTCTGTTTACACTAATACATCCAGACTATTGGTAAGTAAGCATAGATCTATGGCACCCCTACAGGTAGCTTGTAGAGGTGCCATAGATCTATGCTTAATACTAATGCGGCTAAAATTGGCTGAATAATTCCATTAATATTTCCTCTGCGGATACCTGTTGAATTTGTTGAAAAACAGCGGGACCTCTCATAAAATCTTTGATAGTCATCTTTTTGTCACGGAAATCAATCACGAATTGATAGACTTCAGTAATAACCTTAATTTGTGATTGTGTCTCTTCAACCATTTCGCCGATCGGATCGAGACCAGATTTAGTCATCTTTTTGTATTCAGCTACCATCGATCCTTGTTGAGTGCTTTTAGTCGCGCGGATTTCCTGCTTGAGATTGGCAAACTGGCTTTTAAGGAATTCATTCTCTTGCTCGATTCGCTCACAACGGCGGCTCAGATCGTCTTCACTATCTCGATCGATCATTTCACCCATCTGATGCTTTTTCTCAATCGCCAGCAATTTAGCTAGATCTCCAGCTTGGTAAGCTTGGTTGATTTCTTTCATTATCTCTGTTCGATACGCGCTATCTGCATCATCAAGATTTTTATCAGGGTGAAAGACATCTGCTAGTCTCAGGAAGATTTGACGAATTTTCTTCAATTCGCCCCTGTCGATCTGAGGCGGCTCCGGGACTGACTCATCACGCGATCCTTGCTGACGACCAAAAAAATCTTCCTCACTCCACTCATCACCACTTTCCTGTTCATCTAGCGAGTCTAATTCTTCGCGACTTATCGCTCTGGGGCTAATTAATCCAGACATCTGGAGCGTGTAGTAAATTTTTTCGATGCTTTTGCGACTCTGTTTACCAAGCTTCTTTCGCTCAAAGATCTCTGTAAATACAGCATGAATTTGGTGATCGAGTTCCAATAATTGTTGGAGAATTGGGGCACCTCTTTGGGCGACTTCAATCCCAATTTCTCGTATTCGATCAAGCAAGTTACTCAGCTCGGTGCGTTTTTTCTCAATTTGGTTGAGTAACTTGCTTGATCGAATTCGAGAAATCGGGATTGAAGTCGCCCAAAGAGGTGCCCCAATTCTCCAACAATTGTTGGAACTCGATCACCAAATTCATGCTGTATTTACAGAGATCTTTGAGCGAAAGAAGCTTGGTAAACAAAGTCGCAAAAGTATCGAAAAAATTTACTACACGCTCCAGATGTCTGGATTAATTAGCCCCAGAGCGATAAGTCGCGAAGAATTAGACTCGCTAGATGAACAGGAAAGTGGTGATGAGTGGAGTGAGGAAGA
>JANNDQ010000804.1:0-5488 GCA_031387965.1 Chamaesiphon sp. OTE_75_metabat_567 | reverse complement strand
TGCGAGTCTCGAACGTCTCGACGGGTGCGTCGAAATCAGTCGGACATTTTTCACGACAGCGGTAACGCTCAATGAGGAAGCTGCGGCTAAGGTGACTCAGCCCGGAGCTAAGGAAGTTTTAACTAGTCTGCTGACAACGCTTAAAGCTACTCCAGATTTGAGTGCGGATGAGGCGACTGAGTTGATTAAGCAGGTGACGAAGGAGCAGGGTGTTAAGAAGGGGCTGGTAATGCAAAGTCTGCGGGCGGCGTTGACTGGTGAGGTACATGGGCCGGATTTGATTCAATCTTGGTTATTGTTGCATCAACATCGGTTGGCTGTGGGGCGAATTGAGCAGGCGTTAGGTTAAATGAAAGTCTCATGCCTAAATGCTTGTGATAAGCGAATCGGTAAATGATTAGAACTTGGGGGTTGCGGGTTTTTCTAGTGTGGACAAAACCCGGATCTGGGGGTTCTGTCTTGTCTCGCTAAACCGTCGGGAAACCCGACGAGCGCGAGCCGCTGACCCCCAGACCCCCCATTGAGAGGCGGGGTGCCGCCCCTCAAACTCCCCTGCACAAAGGTTGGCTAGTGGGCAGCTTGGCGCGCTTCTCTTCGAGAGGCTTCGCCAACGCATTACCTCCGTCCGGGGAATCGATCTGTGGGTGGGAGAAGTCAATGAGATTTGTAGATCTGTAGGTTGGGTTGAAGAATGAAACCCAACACACTTAACTTTAAGATTGCATTAGTTCAGATCAAAATTCATAGTCGGGATTTCCGACTTGAAATACGCTTAAACCCAAGCTGCGCCACATTCGACATACTTTTGGTCGATCGTCAATTACGCCGATCGTGTTATATTTTCCCTGGACATGAAAGTAGTACAGTTCTGACTTGAGCAAATCATCTGGTCGCTGGTCGTCGGCAGGACGCATGAATAGGTCTGTGAACTTGATATTGTGTCGTTTCAGCCAGCCTAAGGTTAGATCGCGGCAAACACTCGATCGACCAGACAACAGGATAATATCAGTATCTTGCCCTAATTTGGCGATCGTAGTGGCAACAGCTGGATTGAGAGCATCTTCATCAACTCGATCCCACGCAAAGGGATGACGAGTATTATTAATTGCGAGGGTGCCATCGATATCCACTAAATAACAATTGGGTAGTTCGGGATTGAAATCTGGTGCCGGATCTGGCGTGTACAAGTAATCATAATACATCTGCTCAATTACTTGTTGCCCAACAGAATTTGGACGCACTAAATCGCGCCGAATACACTCAGCCAAGGCAACATCAGTAAAGTCTTGAATCACCAGCGTAGCTTGATATTGCTTTGCTAATTCAGTGCCGCGTCTAAGGTGAACCGGATTGAGATTTGTGTCTGACCAAATTACTGAATAACCTTGTTCTAAGTAATGTTCTGTTAATAAATTACGAACTTTAACAACTCTTTTTTCGCGCTTATTGGTATTACCAAGTTGCAATCGTAGATCGTCTTTACAAAGGTTGGCTGTTTCTGGATACTTTTGAATGTATTCTTTTGCCCAAGTAGTTTTACCACTAGCCGGTAAACCTTTGGTGAGGATTAATTTAAGTGCCATGAGGATACTGCGTAGGGTGGGCACTGCCCACCAGCTAAGGTTTGCGTGATTTACATCTGACAAATATTTGCGCTCATTTAGTTGCTTATCTCAATTCAATCTATGATTCTCCAGCATCTAAATCTGATCGAAAGGGACGCTGATAGCCTGGTTTGATTAGTTTCCAAATTACTTGGGCATAGTCTCTTTTGTCTAACATTAGAAATAAAACACCAGGATATTTTTGAGTTTGAAAATACATGGCTGATTGTTTTCGATCGCCTAAATCTTTAAAAACTCGCTGACATTCAGTTTCAATTTCTTGATATTTAGTTTCTAGTTCGAGCTTGGTGTCTTTAACCCAGTTGTAAAATTCATCAGGAACAGCATCTAGAAACTGGTCGATGTTTTGGTTTTGACTGAGGCATTCCCAGATATCTCTAGCCTGGACTCCAGTAATGATTCGGTGCAGCCGCACATAGTCAGCAAGCTTATATTTGAGCCGGAAACCATTCGACCATTTGAGAATAAATCCTTCATGGTTATTTAGTTCAGATTCAGTTTCATCAATTGATTTTAACCATTCGGGCAGTGTAGTAGCTGGATAAGTCTCGGCTCGATCGATCCAGGCTACCTGATTATGATCTAGCTCTGCGCCCGTCTGAGTATGGACTGCGGCTAGCAGCACCAACCGCTGGGCGGAGCCATAGTCTACAACGATCCGATTGATTGGGTAAATAATTTCAAATAAATAGGTATATTCTGGATCTAGCCTGTCGAGATCGGCTTGATAATTGGGCAGTAATGTCCGCGCCATTTCTGCCTGATCTGAGGCAAAACTGCCCCTTGAAGCGACTTCCCACTGTCCGGCGTAGTGGAACAGGATAATCAATGATCCATCGAGCTTCTCGTAGATATTTGGCACGCCATCGGGTAGCGCACCTTGATATTCGCTGAGATTAAAAAATTTGGGTAATGGTCGCGCGATCGGGTGATAATGTTCATCTAGCACTAAACCACGACAAGCTAAAGTTGCCTCTACCCAATAGCGATCGTATTGAGCTTTGGCAGTGTAGTTATAAATCGTTAGGGGTAAATTAGGGTGAATCTGGCTGGTGATATAGCCTTGCTGAATCAGCCCTGGTAATGTTTGCGGGTCGAATGATAAATTTGTCATATTGAAATCGTCTGAAATCTATGTGGTGGGCACTGCCCACCCTAAAGCCTAAAGCCCAAAGCCCAAAGCCTAAAGCCCAAAGCCTATCTGGGAACTGAAACACGATCGATCGCACTGGCAATTACGGTATCTATTTCCAAGCCATCTAGTTGAGCTTCTGGGCGCATTACTAGACGGTGGCGCAGGAGTGGAAGAGCTACTTGCTTGAAGTCATCAGGGATCACAGCTTGTCGTCGATCAAGCCATGCAGCAGATTTGCTGGCGTGGAGCCAAGCGATGGCGGCGCGAGGTGAGGCTCCGAGACTGAGATCGGGATGTTGGCGAGTTTGCTGCACTAGGGCGAGGAGATAATCAATCGCATTCTCATTTACAGTAATTTGTTGTACTGATTTGCGGGCAGCGAGGCAATCTGCGACGGTGGCAACTGGTTGCAAAGCTTTTGCGTCGGATCTAGCCCCTGGCTGGACTGCTCGGGCGGTGGAGAGGAGTTCTCGTTCGGCGGCTGGTGCGGGATAATCAACGATCAGTTTAAACAAGAATCGATCGAGTTGGGCTTCCGGTAGCGGATATGTCCCTTCAAATTCGAGTGAGTTTTGAGTCGCGATCGTCCAAAATAGATCTGATAGGATCATTGTCTCACCATCGAGGGTGACTTGCCCTTCTGCCATCGCTTCGAGCAGCGCCGATTGGGTTTTGGGTGGAGTCCGATTGATCTCATCTGCGAGTAAGATTTGGGTAAAAACTGGCCCCTTTTTGAGGATAAATTCTTGATTCTTGAGATCAAATATATTTGTCCCCAAAATATCTGCGGGTAAAATATCGGGCGTAAGTTGAATTCGCCGAAAATCTGCCTGAATTAGTTGTGATAGCACTTTCACCATCATCGTTTTCCCTGTGCCTGGTACCCCCTCCAAGATCACATGTCCACCCGTCAATAGGGCAATCAAAAGCTGATTAGTTGTCTCTGCTTGTCCAAAGACTACTGATTGCAATGCTTTACCAAGTCGTTCAAAAATCGCGTGCGTTTCACTCATTTGGATGGAAAGGGGGAGAATTGAAAGTGGAGAATTGAGAATTGAGAATGCTAAAGCCTAAGAGGATGTTTGAAAATACGGATATGAGTTATCTGTTTATACCAGGATTGGTGGGAATCCCCCTAAATCCCCCTTAAAAAGGGGGACTTTAAGCCCCCCTTTTTAAGGGGGGTTGGGGGGATTCTCTAGGGTTTAAGTAGCAAACTATACTTTCCAAACATCCTCTAAAGCCTAATCCCTAGCTGACGATCGATTGTCCGAATTTTTGCCAGCCAGAGGGTTAATTCAGCAGGGGTTAAACGACGCGCTCCCGCAGCTAATTGTAATACAAAGCGGAGATCCTCTGGGGGTAATTTAGTTTGATTTTCCCACGCGGTGATCAGTGTCTGTGATTCTACTAATCGATCTCTGCCTAAACCTAGTTTTTGTTGCCAGGATAATTGCTCTGCTTTACCAACATGCTGAAGCACAAACTCGCTACTATTTGCTTGGCGAAGAACTCCACTCAATGCTTGGATATAGGCTTCACTATTATCAACTTCTGGTGTTTTAGGGATGATAACTCTACCAAATCGGCGATTTTGTTGCCAGATTAAGACGATTGTTCCCAATAATAAATTGAACAAGACGACAGTTAGCGGTGTTTTGAGCAAGTATCCGAACGCATCACCTACTCCATCTTCCTCACCAGGAATGACTTCACCTGTGATTGGATCGATCTTGCCATTTGGAATAACTTTACCTGTTTTAGGATCGATCATCGATTTGCGATCGCGATCACGATAACCATGAATATATTCGTCTACTAAGATTTGTTGGCGCTCTTGAGTCACAAGTGCAGTTAATAGTTGATAATTTGGCTGAAAATCTTGATAAGCATTCGCCGCTAGATGCGGAGTTGTCGCAATGATGATTTTACCTGCCCCAATTTCAAATTGATTGATAACGCTTCCAGATCGATCGCTCAAGATTGCCACCTTCTCTGTATCTTTAAGCGCTCCACTCTTGATCAGATCTGACTCAAATCTTCTGGTAGTTTCAATTCTCACTATTCCCTGAGGGCTAGTTAAATCTGTCTGAAAAGGTGTCTCTGTTGCTGGTGCGTCCACACCCAAGATGACGATCGTGTTACCTTGACTCACCCATTTCTGTTTCAGGTTGGTAATGTCTAATTGTTCTAACTGTGGCTGAATCTGTAACAGTGTTGTACCTGATTCATAGGTGGGGAATTTAGTAATTTGGGCGAATGATTTTTGCCAGCGTTGAATCTTGAAATCTTGACTCTTAGCATCTTCACTGATCGATCGATACCAAGCACTATAACCATTAGCAGTTAAACTATAGCTCGATCCTGCTTGCCGAGCATCACCACCCATCGCACTGGCAATAGTTAATAGAACGATCGTTGCGATCGCAATTAGTCCTAATTTCCAATACTGTTTAAATAGCTGTTTAGAATCTGTCATTAAAACTATTCACTATCCACTATCCACTATTCACTTAACTTGCAACTGAAGATCGATTTGTTGATATGCTTGTTGACAGCGATCAAAGTCTTCGATCACAATTTGACGATCGCCAAAATGAAGTTGCTCGTGAATAGATACTAATATCTCCCCGACATTAATGATCGGGACTGTGCGTAATAACTGAAGATACTCACGATCTGTTCGACTAAATTGATGAGGAATCAGCTTCGCATCATTTAACCGTTG
>JANNDQ010000803.1:0-4210 GCA_031387965.1 Chamaesiphon sp. OTE_75_metabat_567 | reverse complement strand
TGGTTTCTTCTACTCTGACTTCGACTCCATCCCTAGATAGTAGTTGGACGATTAATGGTACTGGTGATTTTACTGGCGATGGTAAAGCTGATATCCTCTGGCGCAAGGACAGTGGTGCGGTAGTTGTGTGGGAGATGAATGGAAGCTCTATGGTTTCTTCTACTCTGACTTCTCTTCAACCAGAGAGTAATGCCTGGAAAATTGCGGCACCGATTTTGTAGCGGGTATTTGGAAAGTATAGCTGGCAACAACTTCTATCGTAATTGACAGGGTGGTTAGGACGTTTGTGAGGCTAGAGACCCGACTTCTCCAAGAAGTCGGGTCTCTGAGCTGTCTAGCGCTGAGTTGCGATCGCAATAGCCTGTAAAACTTTATCAACACTTTCCTCAATCGATTCCATATCCGTGCAGCAAATCACCTCTGGATTGAGTGGTGGCTCATAGGGATCGGCAACACCAGTGAAATTTTTAAGTTCCCCAGCTTTGGCTCTTTGGTAATGTCCTTTTACGTCTCGTTGCTCACAAACTGCTAATGGAGCGCTTACATAAACCTCCAAAAAAGCGCCAATTTGGGTACGAACTTCTTGTCTAATTGCTTGATAAGGAGAAATCACCGAGACTAATACAATTACATCATTGCGGGTGAGTAAATGCGCTACAAATCCGATGCGGCGAATGTTTTCATCGCGATCGATCTTATTAAATCCCAATCCTTTGGTTAATGTTTGACGCATCAAATCCCCGTCTAAACACTCAACCCGATAACCACGATCGATCAGATGTTTACTGACTTGTATACTAATCGTCGTTTTGCCAGCACCACTAAGTCCAGTTAGCCAAACTGTCAGTCCAGGGTGTTGTATTTTCATAATATGCACCAAGCTTACAACTACCGCTACTCTGTTCTAATCCCAAGGAGCAGGACGCTCTAATAAAGCTTTCAATGCTTTCAGTTGTTGAGGATTGGGTTCCGCTTCTAGTTGACGTTCAAATGCCTCAAATGCTGCATCGTCAACTAAAAAGAATTTGCGATCCAGTAAAAAACTCGTCGCCTCACCATAAGCAGCATCGAGGATAAATTCCGTCCGACTCTTACCCTGAATCGCCGCTGCCCGATCGATCGCTTCTTTCTGAGCATCGCCTACTCGCAGGTTAATCGTGCCGCTGCGTCGCTCTGGTTGCTTGGTTTTGTTGGTAGTCATAATTAATCTAATTTAAAAGTGCTGAAATTTTTTCGAGCGGGTACATCAATAGCAAGGGTTCGAGTTTTGATTCTTGGAACCCAAATCGAGTATAAAAAGCTAGAGCTTCGGGCAAGCTATGGACGATAATCGCGCGAATTCCAATGATTTGCGCCGCTCCCGCAATCCGCAAGACGGCATCTTTCAATAGCCCCGCCCCTATGCCTCGATCGCTCCATTCTCTAGCTACCGCCAATCTACCAATTACGCCGACGGGGATCGGGTCTGGAGCATTGTGTCGCAAAGATCGAATGGCACTTTGACGGGCAACTGCACCAGCGGCAATGCTATAGTAGCCAACGATTTGACCTTCAGTAGTGGCGATGATATAGGTCTTAGAAGCACCACTATTCTGATTATTCCAGGCGTGTTTTTGCAACCAATTATTCATTTCTTGGTTGGTGCTGGCAAAGAAGCTAAGATTGTCTATCTCTGCGAGTACTCGTGGTTTGGTGAGATAGGTTGACATGTTCCTATTCTAGACTTTTTGTATACACGATGTCAATACTTAAACGTCAAAATGAATTTCAAAAAGTCCAATTCACCGTCATGCTGGTGCGACGGCGATCGGTTCATTGTGGGCAGGGTTGCCAGTGTTGACTTGTCCAGGTAAAACTTATGCCTCGCGGATGGGGGCGGGGTTGAGTAGTGCGGTGGGAATGCCAGAACTGATCTGTGAGTCGATCGATCGATATACCCAAACAGCAATCGAGCGCAGCAAAGTTAGCTCGATCGATATTGCCAATAAAAAAAGATCTCAAATGGGTTCTACAAGGGGAGGGCTGGGGTAAACAACCGCCGCAACAACTCAAATAACTTACGCCACCACCCCAAGATCTAATTCTTCACTAGAAAATAGCTAGTCACCCAGTATCCTGTGGTATAATTAGCACACAATTTACAGCCAAACGACAAATTGTTAGTGCGATAGCGCAGGTGGCTGGATTGCCTACTAATTTTATTAATAAATAGTATTCAAATTAGGAGCTTCAGCGATGTCAGATCCAGTCTTTCTCACTCCGTCTACCAATCCCCTCGGCTTGGCTGATGTTGGTTTTTCCGCTAAACCAACCTTCGTCGATATCGATGGGGACGGCGACCTGGATGCTTTTGTTGGGAATAGTTATGGCAATGCCTCTTATGAGAATAAAACTAGTGAATCAAATCATTTCGGTTACGAGTTTTTCTATTTGATATCGATCGATCTCTATCCCTAAGATTAATGATTTTAATCAATCACAAAAGCCGATCGATGATATTATTTAGCAATTCAAAATAGATTTAAAAATAGCCAAGTATGACAGCCGAATATACCGAGCCAAATCGAGAACTAACTAACGATCGATCGACCCAACCCACACCTAGTAGTAGTCTCTCCATCACTGGCTCGGATGGACTCTGGGATTGGCTTGATGCTAATAATATCAGTATTGCCTTTACTACCTATCAATCAAATCGTCTATTTCTAGTTGGTCGCAATCCCAACCATCGCTTGGCAGTAAACGAGCGGCTATTTGATAAACCGATGGGTTTGTATCTAGACAATCACCGCCTGATTATGAGTACCCGCTATCAGATTTGGGAGCTGGAAAATCGGTTGGCACCAGCTGAAGAATATCACGGGAGCGATCGATTGTACATTCCCAGTACAGCACACACGACCGGAGATGTGAATGTTCATGATGTAACGATCGATCGACACCAGAATTTAATCTTTGTGAATACCGATTTTAGTTGTTTAGCAACATTAAAAGCGGGCTATAGTTTCGAGCCAATTTGGACACCCGCATTTATTACCAAACTAGCTGCCGAAGATCGGTGTCATCTGAATGGGTTGGCGATGGTCGAGGGTGAACCGACCTATGTCACCGCTTGCAGTGACACAAATGCAGCAGCCGGATGGCGACATCATCGGGTGCAGGGTGGAGTTGTGATCCATGTTCCTAGCAATCAGATCATTGCATCCGGCTTGTCAATGCCCCACTCGCCCCGGTGGTATCAGGGCAAATTGTGGTTGCTCAATGCGGGTACGGGAGATTTGGGCTATCTAGATGGGTCGAGCTTTGTGCCGATCGCTTTTTGTCCTGGATTTGTGCGAGGGCTGGCATTTTGGGGCAATTTCGCGATCGTCGGGATGTCAAAATTGCGATCGACGACCTTCGGCGGTTTGGAGTTGGAACAGCGGCTGGCAGCGATGGGGCAAACTTCCAAATGTGGACTACTGATGATCGATATTACCACTGGTCAAATTGTCAACTGGCTCCAGCTAGAGGGCATTGTCGAAGAGCTATTTGATGTGGTGGTATTACCGGATACTGTGCGACCACAATCGATCGGATTTCAGGCCGAGAATATCGATCGGCTGGTCAGTTTCCCTGGCTCAGGTGGCATGATTAGTACAAAACCTACAGTCAAGCGACCAAGTGTGGGGGGTACGACGGCACAAGTGGCGGGGTTGCCCCGACCAGCAACTACTCAGATCAATCCTGAATCGGTCAAATATCAGCGAGTCTATCATCTCAATCCTGAGAATTTAGCACCTTATGATGCGATGACTTTTCCGAGTTTACAAGCCCGATGGCAGCAGCAACTCCCAAGTGGCGAGTTGGTGGCAGTATCAGCGGCAGTGGCGGGGGAGATGGTGGGGTTGGCGGTGGCGCAGGTGTCGGCAGATGCCAAGCTGGAGCTATTGTCTTTGTATGTATTGCCAAATTATCGACGGCAGGGCATTGGCAAGCGGCTAGTCGAATATCTCGATCGGGCTGAGTCGATTTCTGCCCACTAATTTTATGGCGTTGCTAAATTATTAGAAGTCCAATATTTAGCTGTTTACAGTATGCCCAAAGCTCATCGCTAGTTGGCTTTGCCATGAGGGTGTCACAAGTCCCAATTTATCGCCCAATTTATCCCCAGACAGCACTGAGTAGATCGGGCGATGAGCTGGAGTCGGATACTCCGCCGTGGTAATAT
>JANNDQ010000792.1:0-4121 GCA_031387965.1 Chamaesiphon sp. OTE_75_metabat_567 | reverse complement strand
TCCCAATTCCCAATTCCCAACTCGCCCATACATGAAAGAGCTGCTGTATATCGAAATACCTACACCAGAGATCGATCGAGTGCGATCGTGGTTGCAGCAAGAATGGCAGCCAGGAGTAGGCACGTCAGTGATCACCACCGATGGGTTGAGATTGCAATTTCCGAGCGGCATAACGCCGACTCCTGAATTATCGATATTTGTGTGGACGTTGCAGCGCACTACCTATCTCAAAGTATTTCGCTGGGCAGATCAAGCCATTCCAGGCGAGGCTCAGATTATCACAAATTTGACTACCAAAATCCGACTGAAATTCCCCGCAACTCACCCAGCACCACCAGAACTAGATCTCACCAATCAATCGATTTTTGCGGCACTAGCCCCCTACTACCCAACCACAGTTAAATACTTCCAAAAGATGCCGAATGGGGAGGCAGATCTCCAGCGAGTTTACTGGTGGGAGAAGCGGTGGCGGGAAGGAGTCAAAAATCCACAGGAGCCGAAACAGGTATTGTTTCGCGTCGATGATACGTCACATTTAACCGTACCAAGCCAGCCTCAGTACGATCTGATCTACATTGGTGGTGCGCTGGGTGTGATTCATGCGGCAGTGATGGCGCGGTTGGGCTATCGAGTGCTATTGCTGGAGCGATTGCCGTTTGGACGGATGAATCGGGAATGGAATATTTCTCGCGATGAGTTTCAGCGGCTGATTGATTTAGATTTATTTACACCTGCGGAGTTTGAAGGGGTGATTGCGCGGGAATATGTAGATGGATTTAGCAAGTTCTTTGATGCAAATAATCCCGCTAATTGTAAAGCGAAAGTATTGTCTACGCCGACGGTGTTGAATATCTGTTTGGATGCGGAGGCATTATTGCGCGTCTGTGGGGACAAATTGCGCCAAGCAGGGGGGGAAATCTGGGATCAGACGGAATTCAGCCGTGCTGATATTTCGGAGCTGGAAACGGTCGTTACCAGCCAATATTTACCAACTGGTGAGACAAGGATTGCGCGGGGCAGACTGCTGGTGGATGCGATGGGTACTGCATCCCCCATTGCGTGGCAATTAAATGGTGTTCATGCGTTTGATAGCGTCTGCCCGACGGTAGGGGCAGCGATCGCCAGCGGTTTCGAGCCGGAAGTGTGGGATGCTCAATATGGGGATGTCTTGTTCAGTCACGGCGATATCTCGCGGGGACGGCAGTTAATCTGGGAATTATTTCCTGGTGCAGGGGATGAGATTACTGTTTACCTATTTCACTACCACCAAGTCAACCCCGAAAATCCTGGCTCACTGCTGGAAATGTATGAGGATTTCTTTACGATCTTGCCGGAGTATCGCCGCTGCGACATGGACAAATTGGTGTGGCGGAAGCCGACGTTTGGCTATATTCCCGGACATTTTACGGTCAGTAGTAACGATCGAGTGGTAGCATTCGACAGGCTGATCGCGATCGGAGATGCGGCTTCACTTCAGTCACCGCTAGTATTCACAGGCTTTGGTTCCCTGGTTCGGAATCTACCCCGCCTCACTCACCTACTCGATACTGCCCTCAAACACGATCTGCTGGATACCAATGCCCTCAGCCAAATTCGCGCTTATCAGAGCAATGTAGCGGTAACGTGGCTATTCTCGAAGGGGATGATGGTACCAACAGGTATGTCCTTACCACCTGCGCGGATCAACGCCACGCTGAATACCTTCTTCGGGCTACTCGCAAACGAACCACCTGAAGTCGCAGATACCTTTATCAAGGATCGAACAGATTGGATTACCTTCAATCGGCTAGCACTCAAGGCGGCGAAACAGAATCCTGCCTTACTCTGGTGGATCTGGAAAATTGCCGGAGCGAAAGATATCTTCCGCTGGTTGGGTACTTATATTGTGTTTGGATTGAATGCGATCGTCAATTTTCTCTTTGCTGGCTGGGTGCCACTACTAGCTACCCAGATTCAACCTTGGCTGGAACTAAAGTCTCCGCGTCTGTGGCTAGGGCTATTAGCTTTTAGCTATAGTCTGAGATCTAGCACTCAACCACCACCATTTCCACCTGCCCATAAACTGCCCGTTGCATATTCACTCAAACCAAATTCTTAAACCAACCATTAGCAGTCGAAGTAGTTTGATCCACCATTGATAGCGCTTTGTCGGTATCAATGGTGGATTGGTTACAATCGATCGTTTTGGTGCTTCGGCTCCAGGCGGCGTTGTGATGGAGAAATTCGGTTTCACCGTCGATAACGTTGTGAAAACAGCTAAAGAAGTCTTGGGTTAATCAATAACCTGTTTAATTTAGAGTTTAAAGGTGGGCGATTGCTCACCTTTTTTCGTCCTCACTTTAACTGCTGACTAAATCCTTCGATCGACTTGTTACAATGATCGTATATCCAAAGAATTGTCATCATGACTCCTCAAGAAATTGAACATCAGATGCTAACCCTGTCACTCTCCGACAAGGCAGAGATGTTTCAGAGCCTAACCAAATCCCTAAACATGAGTGGGAAGGGAATTACTAAAACACCTGGAGTCTGCGGTGGCAAAGCTTGCATTGCTGGAACGCGAATTGCTGTTTGGCTACTAGTTGAGGCACAGCAATTGGGAATTAGTGAAGCCCAACTATTGCAGGATTATTCCCACATTACCGCCGCCGATCTTGTCAATGCTTGGAGCTATGCTGATGCTTGTCCCGAAGAAATTGCTGCCGCAATTCGCGTCAATAATGATGAAGACGATATGCTCCCAGAGTATGACTTTAGTAAAGGAGTGCGGGGAAAACATCACCAAGCATATCTACAGGGGCATTCTGTTACCATCAATCATCAAGATGGCACCAGAACCACTCAGGAGTTCCCCCCATCATCACCAACAACTTTACGCTGAAAGACTTGCTTCATTTCTTGTAAGTCTTCCTCTGTCTGAGGATATGGGTATCTCTTTCCATTTTCACTGACTCGTTTAACTAATTCAGTAAAAACAGCATCATCTTCACGATGAACCAAGGCGTAAGCTCTCAACTCTTTGCGAGTCATGGTACTAAAATCTGGCTTAGTCATTGTCAAACTCCCATATACCACTAGGGTACACAACTATTTCAATGCTTTCGGTAACGCCAGCCAAAATATAAACTGTCCTAATTTCTGGATTGTACCGAAATAGATGGATTGGCTGAAATCCAGTTGACAGCATTTGGCAGATTCGCAGACAGGTTTGCGCTTGTATATCAGTAGGCATCGATACTCCTCATTATAGCTACCAGAAATATCCTACGCCAATTTTGCATGGACAAACGCACTACTGCTCCAAAAGTCGGTGCTTATGAATTCTTTGCCAAATATTAATGTATTGAGGGTTATGTTTTTCAAAAGTCATTTCAAATTCCCTCAAGTCCTCTTCTGGCTCACCACCTTCATCATAGCCATCAGTATCAACGTAAAAAGCACCGTTTTGATAGCATTCTGCAAAAGTTGACATTAAATCACACAAGCTACCTGAATATATTTCTGGTTTGTCATAAGGAAATTGAATCCAGACTGGAGAATCAGCTACTTCTTCTACTTCACAAGTTATGTAATAAAATTCTTTACAATAACCTCTGAAAATTGGAAATAAATACACATTGCCGATATCATTGGCAATAGTCGGATATCTTGAATCAGCATTATTTCCAGATCGATCATCATATTCTTCTACAGCATTTCTTACTGGTAATAGGAAAACTAATGAAGCTACCTCCAAGTCTGCATTCCAATGTTGATAGAATTGGCGCATTGCTTTCGTGAGCTTGAAAGGTAAACATTCAGTAATTTCATCTATTCTATCATTACTTAATCCCGACCCAGCTTTCAAGCTAGATTCAGATATAAAGTATTTTGTGTAATCAGTTCTTACAGATAGAGACATGTTTCTCCACCAGTCAATAATTATTTCTAATGAGTCAATTATTTTTGCAGATTGAGACATTATTATATGACAACCACTATTTACAAATTAGGCTTATGCCGCATTGGGTTAATAAATTAACAGTTTAATTTAGTATTTAAAGGTGGGCGAAATCAAATTCTGTTCCTCCACCTTCAAGGCTTCCTGCGACTGGCTTAAATCTTCCTGATTTATTTGCCAT
>JANNDQ010000768.1:0-9451 GCA_031387965.1 Chamaesiphon sp. OTE_75_metabat_567 | reverse complement strand
TTATTACGCAAGGTAGAACGATTTTGCTTCAAAGACTTTAGAATAAAAAGCAGCACATCTCACAGAGTAAGTTCTCTGTGTTAAAAAACTAGATTACAAATTGAAAATCTTTAGTCTGATTGCAGCCTAGCATCCGCGAGTTGCGACGGGTAAACTCACCGACTGAAGGGTTTCCATCAGGATTGACTGCCCCGCTGGCATACTGCCATAGATCTCGTGGGGCAATCTTCACTTGAAAAGTGCGATCCTCTCCTTTGCAGACGTGATACCACTTAGTATCCTGACATTCTTCACACCAAAACGCTTCGATCCATTCTCCCTCGATCGGGACTGCCATCCGCGCTGATACTAACCGTAGGGCATTGTGACGCGGCATCCCACGTTGTTGCAGTTGTTCGGCTCGGTCTGCAAATAGCGGGTATTTTTTACTCGCGCTATCCACATAGCAGCCATGAATCAGGCAGTAAATAGCTCGACGCTTCGTCCGTTTTCGATTTCGATCGCACCTTTTCTCCATTTCGATCTCCCTAGTTAGTTAAATAAAAAACAAAGTGGGAAGATTACGTTGGAGAGACTGAGATCTATTAAAGACCATCAAAGCCCGCTCCGTCAATCAAAAGTTAAATTATTTGCGAAAACAATTTCTTAGCTAAAATTGCATGTGATGAGTGAGGAGCAATGCTTTTGGTTGGCAGAAACAGCACCTTCTAAATTGCATTGCCAATCATGTATTGATACTAACATTTTTATTGTTGAATTCGCAATCAGCAAAATAGCGTAGACTCATAGCTTTACTCAATTTTAAATATTTTTGATTGGTAGAATTAACTCTCCGGTTTGATTTGAGAATATTTTGTCAAGCTAGCTCTGAGCGTGAAATGTAAGGATTTGAAGAAAATGTATTAAAATATACAGTCGTTTGTAATTTGATGATTTTTGATGCTTAATTAGAAATTTGAAAGTATTTTTTTACTGAGAAAATAGAGTTTGCTGCTCTAGGCATCGATCTCGATCGATGCGGGTTATTAAATTTTGCGTTGATTTAAAAGTATCATTTGTTACATTTTTAACAATTGTAGTAAAAGACACCTAATTAATGATGTCGATCGATTTAATTGGTAATTACTGGGTTCAGCCAAAATGATTATTGACATTATTTCTAATTGTTAGTGATGATAAAAAGTATGCTACACAAGACAAGAGAATTTTTCTGACCAGACGAACCAATTCAATTGCGGAGCATCTTAATCAATGATCTACCTCAAACAAATCAATCCTAATACTCGTATCCTTCAGCGGACCGAAGATATCAGAAGTATGCAGATCTCGATGCCATGGCAAATACCGATCGCGATTATTCGCTTGATCTTGCTGCTGGCGATCGATACGGCAATGCTGTACAAATCATGGATGATCGCTGATCAGATTGGCACAGAAAGCTCAGGCTCCCACATTACCCGTATGATTGTGCCACTCCTGGCAATTACAATTGGGACTCTAGCGGCTTCGGGTTTCTATGGAACTGATGACAAGCTGAATCAATTTGCAAAGCTGTTCAAAGCATTGACATTAGCACAGGCTGTAATTTTGATTGCAGCATTTTTCTATCAACCTGGCGTTTGGTGGGTATCTCGGCTAGTATTTACCACTGCTTGGTTACTAAACTTTTTATTTATTGGCTTGGCGAGACTTTTATTCGACCTATTAAATATTCATCTGTGCAAATATTTCCCAATTTTCAAACAATCGATCGTCCTAATCGGTCACCCAGAGGATATCGAGAAAGTGCAAAAATTGCTCGGTCGCTCCCCGCAATTTAGAATTGATAGCATCGTGGATTTATCTACTTCGTATGTCAACACTCCTTTGGAGCAGATTATTCCCCTCCTGCGAGCGCGCAAAGTCACTGAGGTATTTATCTGTTCTCAACAGATGATCGACAATCAAATTATTTTCTTCTGGAATCTTAAAGCTGCTGGCATTCATATCCGCATGGTACCGACAGATCTTCAGTTTCCGCAACAATCTGCTGAAACTAAGATGATTCAAGAAGTTCCCACGCTCCGGTTTAAATCATTACCAATTTTTGGAGTTAATTTTTGGTTCAAACGGTTGTTCGATATGATCGTCTCAGCGATTCTGCTGCTAGTTCTCTTGCCAGTCTTAATCGTAATTGCGATCGCCATTAAAAAAACATCGCCTGGTTCAATTTTCTACAAGCAAAATCGGGTTGGTTTAAAAGGCCAACGCTTTAAGATTTGGAAATTTAGAACAATGGTTGAAAATGCTAACGAACTACAGAAAGAGTTGGAGGCTCAAAATGAAGTTAAAGGTGGAGTCTTATTTAAAATAAAAGCAGATCCTCGGATTACCAAAGTTGGTAGATTCCTCCGGAAATATAGTCTGGATGAGCTACCACAATTGATCAATGTTTTACAAGGAAAAATGAGTCTAGTCGGACCACGCCCCCTAGCAATTCGGGACTATGAGTTGTCAATCCAAGCTGACGAACAAGTAACTCATGACAAATTTCTACGTTATGAAGTTCTACCAGGTGTTACAGGTCTATGGCAGGTTAAAGGGCGAGCTAGTATCGATTCTGAGCAAATCTTTTACTGGGACATGGTTTATATCCTCCAATGGTCGCTAGTACTAGATTTCAAAATACTACTTGAAACAGTTAATGTAGTTTTATCACGAGAAGGCTCTTATTAGTGATCTTTATTTTGGTGGTCGTAAAGACAAGCAGTTCACCTACCTAAGTGAACTGCTTGTCTTTAACATCAAACTTGAAATTATTAGATCGGATATCTCTACACAAGCTATATGAAACTACAAATCAGAGAAATGTTGCCGATCGAACATCGATACATTGTGGGGATGCGCATCGATGCTACCAACTATATACATGCCACAAATCAAATCATAACTTGGGCAAAACATAAAGTGTGCAAACGTGTGTGCGCTGCGAATGTGCATATGGCAATGGAAACATATGACAACCCAAAATTTGCTGAGATTGTCAATCAGTCCGATCTGGTTACTCCCGACGGAATGCCACTTGTATGGGGCTTGCGGGCACTGGGGATTAGAGACGCAGATAGAGTTTGTGGCCCATATTTGACATTGAGTGTGTGCGCAGCCGCTGCACAGGCAAAGTTACCAATCGCACTTTATGGCGGGACGGAACAGAGCCTCATTGACTTTACCAATTTTTTGGTCGAGAAATATCCAGGCATCAAAATTGCCTGTCAGATTTCACCGCCGTTTCGGGCGCTTACGCCTGAGGAAGATATCGCCTACACTGCCCAAATTGTCGCATCGGGAGCACAAATCTTGTTTGTGGGAATTGGTTGTCCACGCCAAGAAATCTGGATGGCAGAACATCAAGACCGAATTTCAGCTGTGATGCTAGGTGTTGGTGCTGCTTTTAATTTTCATTCTGGGCATGTTAAACATGCGCCACAATGGATGCAGATTGTCGGTTTAGAGTGGCTATTTCGGTTAATAATGGAGCCTCGGCGGTTATGGAAACGTTACTTTCGGCAAAATCCGCGCTTTATCTTTTTATTTTTGAAACAACTACTCACAAGCAGAGCAGCCCTTCGGTAAAGCCACAATCGATATATGTCCTTTAGATCGAACGTAGGGGCGGGTTTAGCGCGACAAGACAATGCCAGCAACTATCGATTGTACCGATCAATATCAAACGAACCCGCCCTCCCCTACTATGAAGATCTCGAATGGATTCCATAAACGGTAGATCGATTGGTGGGGAGTTGTCGGGTGTTGAGATGATGGAGTCGTTGGCGGAGCCTACGGTCGGCAATCAATCCATAGCAAAGCATGGCAAGATAGGTGAGTAAAGTTTCGATCTGAGCAAAACAGCGTGATTTCAGTTGAATATGTCCTAGCAGAGCCAGAATTTAGACCGCAGCGAGCCGTGGATAGAGCAGCCGCGCTGGATGTAAAAGCTTATTTACCAGCTATCCCCATGCCAAATTTCTTGGCATCCTTACGAGAAATTCAGGCTGATTTTTTGGATGAGTATCCTACTGGCTCACTATATATTAATGGTAAGCAGGTAACAGAAAGGTTGTCGATCGAATTATTACAGCAACACGAATCACAGCTACGATTCTTCATTCTCGCGCCCGGTGAACAGAAGATTATTAATGCTGGTTTCAAGGTCGGATTGAGTACGGATCAACCTGATAAAATCGCCACGATGCTCGTCTGTCCTCGCAGTGGCTTGGCTTGCAAGAACTCAATTACCGTGATTAATGGCCCAGGGATCGTCGATGAACACTATCCCGACTGGGTAGGTGTGGGCTTGATCAATCACGGTCGCGATCTGCATCTTTTTAGTCATGGGGCGAGAATCGCGCAGGTGATGTTTGTAGAGGTCTGTATGGCGCAAGAGCGGGTGGTAAGTGAGTTGACGACTGTGGGTGAGCGCAAGGGCGGATTTGGGCATACTGGGGTTTAAACTATTTAACTAGGCTAGCTATAGTTCGATCGCAAATGTTTACAAACTCAAAACTATCTGAAGCTCATGTACTGCAAGCTGTCAAATTCAAATGACTAGTCTGATTGTAGTCATTTGATGAAACAGTCTGCTATCTTTGATTTAACTGGATGTTAATATCTCGATAACCTCTATTCTAGAAAATACTGGGATAATCTTGGCAAGGTGCTAGTTAGTCGGGCTTATAAATAAAAGAATCATGATCAAGACAGCTACAAACCTGCCAGATTCAAACGGTAAAGTCGTTACCGAATCGACAGAAACGATCCATCAACCCTCGGTTTCCCCACTTGAGCATCAAGATCTAGACAAACTAGGTACCCCACTTGAGAGATTGTGTAACGACACCATGTCTAGGGCAGAAGTCATGACACTATTGAAACAATACGGACTATTGCCGCAGTTACAACGAGAATTAATTATCGACCAAGCTCTGGCTGATGTCGTCTGTAGTCAAGAAGAAGTTTTTAGTGCGTACAAGGCTTTTTATCAGAAGTATCAAATTAATTCCGACCAAGATCGCACTCAGTGGTTAGAGCGCAATCATTTTACTTTAGACCAGTTTGAACACTTAGTACTTAGGACAATCAAGCTCGATCGATTCAAACACACCACTTTTAATAATCGAGTTGATTCCTACTTTTTGCAGCGCAAAGCTCAACTCGATCGAGCAACTTATTCACTATTGCGGGTTAAAGATCCGCATCTGGCGCAAGAATTATTTTTTAGGATTCAAGACGGGGAAGCAGATTTTACCGACCTAGTGAAACAATATTCTGGTGGTCAAGAAGCGGAGATTGGCGGATTGGTTGGCCCCCATGATATGACGGTACCGCATCCAGATCTAGCTCGAAAAATTCTCTCCCTGAAAGCAGGACAACTGGCTCCACCAGTCCAAATTGCTGACTGGTTTGTAATTGTGAGATTAGAAAAATATCTGCCTGCTCAACTAGATATAGACATGCGGGGAAGATTGATTGGTGAGCTGTATGAGCAGTGGCTCCAGGGTAAATTAAATCAGTTGGTAGCTAAAGGTTAGAAGCTAAAAAATTAAAGTTTAAAATTGACATCGATATTTTAAGATCCAATGACTTACACCATCGCAACGCCTGAAGTTTTTTTGAGTCAAGTCGAACCATTCGACCAATTATCAGCAAAAACTCGATCGAGACTAGCCCAGATCTCCCAGTATTATCGATACCATGTCGGACAACCGATCGCACTGCACGACAGGCTCTCGGCACATATCAACATCGTTGTGGACGGCACAGCCCGTCTCTTGGCATATCCAGGGCAACAAGTTGCGCCAGTGACCCTCGAACGACTGACAAATGGGGGCATCATCGGCGCAGTTAGCGCAATTCGGGGTGTACCGTGTGAATCAGCGATCGCTTCTACCGAAGTTACTTGTCTGGCAATTCCAACCGAATTATTTATCCAAACAGTCAAAAAGGAAGAGATACTAACCAAACATTTTAACCGCCCACAGCTGATTGAAGTATTTGAAGTGCTTCGACTAGAACTGTCGCAACATCCCAATCCTGAGCAATTATTAGAGCTGCTGGGCGTGGATTCGCTCAAGGATCTAGCAATCGAGGCATTTGAGTCGGCGGTTGTCTATGAATCTGCACATGAAGTTCCACCACCTTTGAGAGATTGGAATTGGTTTATCGGCAATGAATCTACCGATGTCCGATACCGAAATAATTATAAGATTGGCGATCGACTCAAGCTTGATGCCTTCACCTCCAACCAGAAAATCCGGTTGATTGGAGTTGCTCCTCATATATTGTTGTTTGCACCACCGGAAGATACCAATTGGACGATCGACATCGATCAGGTATCTGACATCCCCGACTCTTCAGCGCTGGCGCTCTCAGAACCACCAGGTATTCCCTACGCGCCCGATCTACCGCTGACTCTCAATACCACCAAATCACAATCACGCCAAAGTTACCAGCTTGTGCGCGGGAAGGGACAGATCGAAGGGACGGTTGCATGTTTTGAGATGCTGGCAAACCAGTTTAAAGTGCCCTTCCGCCGCGATTCAGTCCGAAAGATTGTTGCACATCAGATTGAGCAGTCTGGTGGGGTCTCGCTCCAATTTTGCGGGGCTGTGGCTGATTTTATCGGGTTGCAGGGTCAGCTGGCATCGATTCCGATCGCCGATCTCCAGCGAATTGAAGTGCCGGCATTAGTTAAATGGGATGACAGGTTGGCAGTGATTTGTGCTGTCGCCCATGACTCGGTGACGATCGCCCTCCCTGATAGTGGCTTGATTAAGCGATCGCCCCAAGAGTTAATTCTTAACCAACCAACGGCAGATCCTCAGGCTCCAACGGATCTGATCTCGATTTTGCTGATTCAATCTACTCAGTATACCCCAGAGCAAAAATTTGGGATGAGCTGGTTTTGGCCATCGATCGTTCAGCATAAGGGTGTATTAATTGAGGTGTTAATTGCTTCATTTTTTATTCAATTGTTTGGGCTAGCAAATCCGCTAATTACCCAGATGATTGTTGATAAAGTATTGATGCAAAATAGTATCAGTGCCCTGAATGTGTTTGGAGTTTTGCTGGTTGGTGTGGCGATCGGTGAGGCATTATTAACTAGTCTCAGGACTTATCTATTTGCCGATACAACTAATCGGATCGATTTGGCTTTAGGTTCCCAAATTATCGATCGACTACTCCGATTACCGCTCCGCTACTTTGAGAAACGCTCAGTTGGTGAACTTTCAACGCGCGTTGGTGAATTGGAAAATATTCGCCAATTCTTAACTGGAACTGCTCTGACTGTGGTGTTAGATTCAGTATTTTCGGTGATTTATATCGTCGTGATGTTGATCTACAGTTGGCTGCTGACGCTGGTGGCACTGGCAACCCTACCGCTGTGTATCCTGATTACTACCGCAATTTCGCCGATCGCCCGCAAGCAATTGCGAGTCAAAGCCGAACGCAATGCCAGATCTCAGTCGCACTTGGTTGAAGTAATTGCGGGAATTCAAACCGTCAAAGCTCAGAACGTAGAACTGCGATCGCGCTGGAAATGGCAAGAGCGTTACACTCAGTATGTAATGGCTGGATTCCAAACCGTAATTACCTTCACAGCAGCCAATTCTGCCACCACGTTTCTAAATCAGATCGCGAGTTTATCCGTGCTGTGGGTGGGTTCATATCTAGTCCTAGCGGGTCAATTAACCTTCGGACAATTGATTGCCTTTCGGATCATTTCTGGGTACGTTACCAGCCCGATTTTACGACTGACACAACTGTGGCAAAACTTCCAACAAACTGCTCTGTCGCTCGAACGAATTGCGGATATTCTGGATACACCGATGGAGTCTAACGAGATCGATCGGGGTAATATTCCCATGCCAATGATCAAAGGAAATGTCAAATTCGACAACGTTTCATTTCGATTTGCAGCCACGGGAGCACTCAATTTAGATAGCGTCGATCTAGAATTTCAAGCAGGTAAATTTATCGGAATTGTTGGGCAAAGTGGCTCAGGTAAAAGTACCCTGATGAAGCTATTACCGCGCTTATATCCATTGGAATCAGGGCGAATTTTAGTCGATGACTATGATATTTCCAAAGTTGAACTTTATTCGCTCCGGCAACAAATTGGGATTGTCCCTCAAGACACCCTGTTATTTGAAGGTAGTGTTCAGGAAAATATCGCCCTCAATTATCCAGATGCAACTACTGACGAGATTATTCGAGCAGCTAAAATTGCTTATGCTCACGAGTTTATTATGGAGTTACCAAATGGTTATAACTCCCCTGTGGGTGAGCGTGGAGCTGGTTTATCAGGTGGGCAACGGCAACGAATTGCGATCGCCCGCACGGTGCTCCAAAACCCTCGCTTGCTAATCTTAGATGAAGCAACTAGTGCGCTCGACTATGATTCGGAGAATCAAGTATGTACGAATATTGCCACCGCCTTTGCTGGCAAGACAGTATTTTTCATCACCCACCGACTAACAACGATTCGGAATGCCGATATCATTCTGATGATGGATCGCGGCATTGTCGCCGAACTCGGAACCCACGCTGAACTAATGGCACTCAAAGGTCGCTATTATTGCCTGTATCAGCAACAAGATTCCCAAATTTAGCAATATTTGCTATTAATCCACCAACCACAAATAGATTTCCGAGATCACCCCACCAACGTGGGGAATATGCCAATCGAGAAAACTTGTTAAGTATAATATTACTATTGTTTTGCTGGATTGCGATCGAATTTTACAGGTATTCACTAAGTCAAAAAAACTCAGATGAAATCAAAACTCACCATTCTCTTTCAGAGAGGCTCCGCCAACAGCATCATCGGCGGGATGCTGCTCATGCTCCTCACCCCCAACCCCTCTCCCAAACTCTACCGTGTATACACAAGTCGGCTAGACTGCGTTTCTAGATCTAAATCCCCCAAACCCCCTTAAAAATCGGATGCGCGTACTGTTCGGGTTCCCCACTGGTCGGGTCACCCGATTTGTGACAAGTTAAGGTGAGAGTGCAGGTGTCAAGCAGGGTTGAGCAGATGGGTCAAAGAAAAATTGACCTTCCTTACTCACTAGCTCTGGGAAGGGGTCAATAATCAATTTCTTGAATGGCTTGCGGATAGATTTAACAACACCTAAATCTTTATTTTCGGGAGCTGCAAAATATTTAATCGGGTTAGTAGCTAAACCCTTATGATGAGCGACATAAAAATGATAGAGACCACGATAGATCATTTCTAAAGAGATCCGGTCAAAAGGAAGAGAAACCTCATCAGCAACAGCATCACCGAGATCGACTAACACAGCATAGAATAGCCAAGTTCCCCAGAGTTGTAATTTAATCCCATTGAGTGAACCTGTCCAGATATAACTCAAACCCAACAATCGTTTAACAGTATTAAATGCTTCTTCTATTC
>JANNDQ010000754.1:0-2942 GCA_031387965.1 Chamaesiphon sp. OTE_75_metabat_567 | reverse complement strand
GCCGCTAGATCCAGACTATCCTCACGAGCGTCTTGCCTTGATTATTGCCGATACAGCAATGACAATCCTGGTGACGCAATCAAAATTAGTCGCCCAATTGCCCCAAAATCAAGCCAGACTAGTCTGTATTGATCGCCTCAGTGACGGGCTTGATCCAGTCTCAGCCGACGAACAGCAGCTAGTTAGTTCTGATGAGATCCCCCCAGTTCAGCCGCATAACTTAGCCTATGTCATGTACACATCTGGCTCAACAGGCGTACCCAAAGGAGTCCAGATCGAACATCGCTCCTTGGTTAATTATGCGATCGCTGCTAATACTCAGTATGGGGTCACATCAGCCGATCGCATCCTCCAATTTGCATCCCTTAACTTCGATATCAGTGCCGAAGAAATCTACACGGCTTTAACGTCCGGCGCAACATTGGTTTTACGCACTGCCGAAACTATAGCAATTGATAAATTTTTGCAGCACTGTCGCGAGTGGCAAATTACGCTGGTGAGCCTGCCAACTGCTTATTGGCATGAATTGACGATTAGACTAGAGACAGATCGTCACAACCTCCCGCCATCGCTGCGATTGGTGATTATTGGTGGAGAAAAAGCCGCAATCTCACGATTTAGGGCTTGGCAACAAGTTGTGGGTCAGCAAGTCCGGCTGATCAATACTTATGGCCCGACAGAAGCCACTATTATTACGCTTTGTACCGATCTATCCGAGTTAGATACTGATCCAGAGCGAGTAGAAGTGCCGATTGGTCGTCCACTGGCAAATGTGCAGGTGCATATCCTCGACCCCGATCTCCAGCCAGTGCCTGTTGGCACACCGGGCGAGCTACATATTGGCGGTGCTGCCTTAGCACGCGGTTATCTCAATCGTCCTGAGCGAACTGCGACTAGGTTTATTCCTAATCCCTTTAGTCAAGCATTTTCTGGAAAACTCTACAAAACAGGCGACTTAGTTCGCGCCCGTGTCGATGGTCAGATTGAATTTATCAGTCGGATCGATCGACAGGTCAAAATTCGCGGCTATCGGATCGAATTAACCGAAGTCGAAATGGTAGTCGATCGACACCCCAGTATCGCCCAGACGGTGGTAGTTGTCCGTGAAGACAGTCCTGGCGACAAAAAACTAGTTGCTTATTGTCTCGCCGATCCTCGCACTCCCAGCCCCAGCAATACTGACCTCCGCAATTTCGTTGCCCAAGTAATCCCAGATTATATGGTGCCAGCGATGTTTGTGCTGCTAAAATCCTTGCCCATGAATGTCAATGGCAAAGTCGATTTAGCTGCGCTACCCGCACCAGTAGATCTGGAGCCAGATCTCAATCCTGATTTTGCCGCGCCCCAAAGTCAGATCGAAATTGAATTAACCAAAATTTGGCAGCAGCTACTGGGGCAAAAATCGATCAGCATCAAAGACAATTTTTTTGAACTAGGTGGACATTCCCTCTTAGCGGTACGCTTATTTAGTCAAATCGATCGAATCTGGGGTAAGAGCCTGCCCTTAGCGACACTATTGCAGGCACCGACAATCCAAACCCTCGCCCAGTTCATCCGTCAAGCTGGAGATATCACCCCCTGCTCGTCACTCGTCTTAATTCAATCTGGTACCACAGCCAAACCGCCTTTATTCTGTATCCATCCCATCGGCGGGAATATTCTCGAATATTTCTCCCTGGCTACTTATCTCGGTAATGATCGATCGATCTATGGTCTTCAATCTCAAGGTTCAGATGGTCTCCAACCACCCTTAAATCGGATTGAGGATATGGCGAACAAATATATCCAAGAAATGCTCACCGTTGAGCCAGAAGGCCCCTATCTGTTACTAGGTTATTCCTTGGGTGGCTCGATCGCATTTGAGATTGCCCAACAGCTCCAGGCTCAAGGCAAGCAAGTTGATTTCCTGGGATTATTAGATATCGCTGCACCGACAATTAATATTGATTCCTGCCGACCATCATTATTGAAGTCTATCTCACTGCACATTAGTAACTTGCGGGAACTCGATCGATCAGAACGCATCAAGTATATTACAGATCGATTCGCTCGTCGCTTCACAAAAACCGATGAGCGAGAATTTATAGTTAGAGGACTATCGGAGCTAAAATCGATGCCTCACCTCTTGGATCTGATCGATCGTAATTTTCAAGCAGATCGCGACTATCGTCCTCAAGTTTATCGCGGCGATATCTGTCTGTTTCGCTGCCGAGTCCAGTCAATGGAGTATGCTTTATCTAGAGATCTAGGCTGGAGTGAGTTAGTTGATGGTCATATAGCCATCTGTGATATTCCAGGCAACCATCATCGCCTATTAAAAGAACCCAATATTCGATTCGTGGCTGAAGAATTAAAATCGTGCATGAATGCGGTGAAAAATAGATAGGGATTACTCCAGTCGAAACACCACCGAAAGATTATTAGCTGGCATCGGATAAACTTGTTGCAACTCTAATTTGTGACTGTGAGCGACAGTGATGATTTCTTCTAAATCTCGCACGCCCCACTCTGGATTCCGACTCCGCAGACTCTCATCGAAAGCAGCATTGCTAGGCGCAGTATGGACTCCACCTTGCTTGAATGGGCCATACAAGTACAAGATACCACCTACAGAGAGAGAGAGAATGCGTTGCGCCCCAGCAAATAGCCCTAAATAAGCAGCTTTCGGCGCAATATGAATCATATTGATATTCACAATCGCGTTAATTGGCTGCTCGGTAAGATCTCGGATTGGAAAGAGGCCAGATTCGATTGACCATTCAGAACTACTAGCATCGAGATCGATCGGCCGATATAGATTATCGCACGGTGTAAACTGTTGCCATGCCGCAATACTCGCCCTAGCATCAGGATCGGGATCTGAAGGGAGCCAATAGCGCGGCGCAAGTTGGGGAGCCATGAATACCCCATGTTCACCAGTACCACTGGAGATTTCCAGAATT
>JANNDQ010000750.1:0-2611 GCA_031387965.1 Chamaesiphon sp. OTE_75_metabat_567 | reverse complement strand
AGATTAGTATTCTGGATCTTGGGGGTCTTATTGTCAATAAATTCAGACTATTGAGAATAATCTCCACATTTTGTAGAGCAAGAAAATAGGCTAAGTGAAAATTACACGACAAAAGTTTTGTTGACAATAGTGTAAGCTCTTGCTTGTCACAAAATGACCGTTAAATGACTAGTAGTAGTGTAATTCTATACTTAGCAACGTAGATTCCTATTTGTAAAATTTACGGCAATTGTCAACATCATCCCTAACCAATAATTTAGAGAATATTTATGGCTAGTAATCCTGCTTTTACACTACAGCTATTACATTATTACGGTGAAAGCGGTCTGCTTGGTGTCGAAACTGCACCAATTATGGGCGCGTTGATTGACAAGTTTGACGATCAGTATACTACTTTGGTACTGGCTGAGGGTGATAACTATATCCCTGGTCCGTGGCTAATTGGTGGTTCCGACCCATCCCTCAATAGCGTCCCAGGCATCGGCACTACCGCACTCGCCCGTCCAGACATTGCCATCATGAACGCCTTCGGCACCAATGCCGCAGCCTTAGGCAACCATGAATTCGACCTTGGATCGCCAGTATTATCGGCAGCGATCGCCGCCGCTGGCACTGGAGCAGCTGCCTGGGTCGGCGCACAGTTCCCCCACATCACTGCCAATCTAGACTTTGCAGCAGATAGCTCATTGAGGGGTCTGGCTGACGCAACACTGGGGGGTACTGCTACCAATGCTTTTGCGGGTAAAGAAGCTTCGACCATCCAAGGTAAGATCGCGCCCTACACTGTGATTACCAAAGGTACCGAAAAAATTGGGATCGTCGGTGCGACTACCTACGATCTACTATCTAAATCATCGCCTAATGGTACCATTCCTAAAGACGACGCTAACCCAGCCACTAGTGACTTACAAGAGGTAGCAGCTTACCTTCAAGCAGCAGTTGATGTTCTCAAAGCTGCGGGTGTTAACAAGATCGTGATGGTCGATCAACTCGATGCACTCGCTCGCAATCAAGCTCTAGCCCCACTGGTTTCTGGCATCGATGTCATGGTCGCTGGCGGCGGTCACGAACGCCTTGGGGATGCAAACGACACAGCGGTCGCCTTCAACGGTCACAGTGCTGATTTCGTCGGTACATATCCGATCGTCACTGCTGGAGCCGATGGCAAGCCCGTGCTAATTGTTACGACAGACACTGAATACTCTTATCTCGGTCGTCTGGTATTGGATTTTGATGCAAATGGCGAAATCATTGTCCCTAATCTAAATACTACGATTAACGGTGCTTACGCATCGAGTCAAGCAACGCTACAGGCAGCCTATGGTTCGACCCAGACCGCAGCACAGATTGTCGCCAGCAGCACGATTGGTAGCAAAGTTAATGCTATTACCAGTGCGATTAATAATGTCATTAATTCCAAAGACGGTAACATCTTTGGCTATACCAAAGTCTATCTCGAAGGCGATCGCGCGTTCGGTCGGGCACAAGAAGTCAACCTGGGCGATATCTCCGCCGATGCCAACCTGTTTAAGACAAAAGCAGCCCTGGGTGCTGGTGCGGTAATTGCTTCACTCAAAAATGGTGGTGGCCTCCGCTCCTCGATCGGCTCGATCGGTGAGACTGGCAATAAAATCCCCCCTACGAGTACTACTGTCAAGCCTGTAGGCGCAATTTCCCAGCTAGACATCGAGAATGCCCTGCGCTTTGACAATAAACTGATGGTCTTTGACACTACCCCTCAAGGTTTGTTGAATATCCTCAACTACGCGGCTGGACTTGCTCCAGGTAATGGTGGCTATGCCCAGATCGGTGGCGTTCGCTTCTCCTACGATCCGACCAAAGCCGCCGGACAAAAAGTCCAAGATATCGCAGTCTACGACCTCGATGATCAGCTCGTCGCCAAAATCGCGGACAATGGCGTGCTGCTACCTAGCGTAGCCAAGATTAGCGTCGTCACCCTCAATTTCACCGCCAACGGTGGCGATGGTTATCCAATCAAGGCTAATGCCGATAACTTCCGCTATCTGCTCGATAACGGTAGCCTGTCTGGTGCGATCGATGAAACTCTAGATTTTACTGCTGTTGCTAATCTACCTGCCAATACCCTCGGCGAGCAAAAAGCATTCCAAGACTACCTCAAGGCATTTTATGCTACGCCCCAAACTGCTTACAATGTCGCCGATACTCCTGCGAACCAAGACCAGCGGATTCAAAACTTGCAAGTTAAAGCGGATACGATCTTCCGCCCCACCCGCAATGACTTCAATGGCGATGGCAACTCTGACATCCTCTGGCGCAACGATGTTGACGGACGAGTTGTAGTCTGGACGATGTCCGGTGGTGCGATAATCGGCACCGCCAGCCAAACTTTCCCCACACCAAGCCTCGCTTCCAGTTGGAAAACTGCCGGCACCGGCGACTTCAACGGCGACGGCAAATCCGACATCCTCTGGCGCAACAGCGACACCGGCAACGTCGCGATCTGGACGATGAATGGCTCGACCGTTACTTCTTCAGTCCTAACCTCCACCCCTACCCTAGCAAGTGGCTGGAAAACTGTTGGCGTTGATGATTTCAGTGGCGATGGCAAATCCGACATCCTCTGGCGCAA
>JANNDQ010000344.1:0-7262 GCA_031387965.1 Chamaesiphon sp. OTE_75_metabat_567 | reverse complement strand
AGTCTTCCTTGAGGTTGTAGAGCATCACATGCTCAAAGAATAGGACGGGATTCTCGTCTCTAATTGCTGCTCTCTTCCATGATGTTTTTATCACGATGGGCGTTTTCTCGGTACTCGGTTTAGTTGGTGGGGTCGAAATTGATAGTTTGTTTGTAGTAGCACTCCTAACAATCATCGGTTTCTCAGTCAACGATACAGTGGTAATTTACGATCGGATTCGTGAAGTGATCAGTCTCAATCCAGATCAAGACATTGACCAGATTGTTGATGATAGTATCAATCAAACGATGTCTCGATCGATCAACACCACCCTCACCGTCCTACTCACCCTCTTTTCGATCTACTTCTTCGGTGGCGATAGCCTCAAGAATTTTGCCTTGTGCCTAATTATTGGGTTCACTGCCGGAGCTTACTCCAGTATCTTCATCGCCAGTACCCTGTTTGGCTGGTGGCGAAAAGGTCATCCTCCGGTGACACCGACTCCCGCTGTTGTGACATCTGAGTCCTAGCTATGCCCAGATTGACCCCGCCAGAGCCTTCAGGCATCGGATCAGATCCAGAATTTGAACTCGATCCGGTTTTTAAAAATCAGATCGATCGACTTTATGCTCTAAATATCTACGGTAGATGGATCGTAATCGGCTCACTGTGGCTGACAATCGGAGCCTACAGCCTTTGGGAGTTACGTTACCCAATTAGTCTCATGCGAGAGAATTTTACCTGGGCAGCAGTCAGATATGGGCTGGTTGCAGAGCCGCTACCAGCATTTGGATTGTGCCTATGTGTGGGCATCATGACTGGCACCCTAGTTTGGCAAAGTCGCAACATTCTCTGGGGCATCTCAACCGACGAACACCGACGCTTAATTCGTCAAGTTGCCAACATTCGGAAACAAGGCAATTCTCACCCACTTTGGAAATGGGTTGTAAAATAACATGACAAGACATTGCCCCTACATTTTCTAACTACCGCTGACTGAACCAATGGCTTTTTCTGCACTGATTCGCACCCTCGAACGTTCCCAACTAGCGGCAGAACTGCTTTCAAAGCTCCAACAGCAGCAGACACTGCATCTAAGTGGATTGCCGCGCTTACCCAAGGGTTTGGTTGCTTCCGCCCTAGCACAAGGATCTCAGCAACATTTATTAGTAGTGACTGCAACAGTGGAAGAAGGTGGCAGGTGGGCGGCTCAATTAGAGGCGATGGGCTGGCAAACTGTTCAATTCTACCCGACGACTGAATCATCTCCCTACGGGGCTAGCAGCTCTGAGTCTGAGATGATCTGGGGACAGATGCAGGGACTGGCAGAGCTACAATCTTTAAGCAATTTGCCACTTGCTGAGGAGACAGGGAAATCGCCGGAGCGAGTGGCGATCGTTTGTACAACACTAGGACTACAGCCACACCTCCCAGCACCAGTAGACTTTGCAGCGCAATGTTTAACCTTGCGGGTGGGCGCAGAGGGCGATGTCGAAAAGTTGGGGACTCAGCTAGTAAATCTGGGGTACGATCGAGTCCCCCTGGTAGAAATTGAAGGACAATGGAGTCGGCGCGGCGATATTATTGATATTTTTCCAGTTGCGGCGGAGCTGCCAGTGCGGTTGGAGTGGTTTGGGGATGAACTGGATAAATTGCGCGAATTTGATCCCAGTACTCAACGTTCTCTCGATAAAATTGAGAGTCTAACTCTCACTCCAGTCAATTTTGAGACAATTTTCGGTGAAGATAATTCCCCTGAGCGTTATTCACTGATTGATTATTTACCAGATCATTGTTTGGTAGCAATTGATGAATTTGATCGCTGTCAAGCACACAATGATAGATGGTGGGAATATATCCAAGAAGAGTGGGAAACATTACCCGCAGATACTCCGATCTGGCACCAGCAATTTGCAACTAGTATTACTAATATTCAGCAGCGGTTTCTATCGCTAAGATTAGATGAATTAGCAGTTAGTGGTGAGGGTTTAAATCTCGCTTGTCGATCGATTCCCACCATCCCCCATCAGTTTGCTAAGATTGCTGAAACCCTGCGGGGTTATCACAAACAGAGTTATTCCAGCTGGCTTGTATCTGCCCAGCCATCGCGATCGGCATCACTATTACAAGAGCATGATTGTCCCGCGCAATTTGTCCCCAACCCTCGTGACTTTCCAGCGATCGATAAGCTCCAAATTCAGCATACTGCTGTAGCAATTAAATATTCAGGGATTGCTGAATTAGAAGGATTTATTCTACCAACATTTCGGATGGTAGTTGTTACCGATCGGGAGTTCTTTGGACAGCAATCTTTAGCTAGCTTTAGTTATACCCGCAAACGTCGGCAGGCAGTATCAAAGCAAGTCGATCCGAATAAATTGCGTCCAGGTGATTATGTTGTTCATCGCAATCATGGACTGGGCCGATTTATTAAGTTTGAAAGCATTCAAACTGATGATACTCTCCGCGATTATCTCACGATTCAATATGCTGATGGTTCGCTTAAAGTACCCGCCGATCAAGTTGGCGTATTGTCAAGATTTCGTCAAGCAGCTGGTGCGAAACCAGAGTTAAATAAACTATCTGGACAGGCATGGGAAAAGACTAAGGCAAAAGTTAAGAAGTCAATTAAAAAGTTAGCCTTTGACCTGCTTAAACTATACGCCGAACGTGCCCAAAAAGAAGGATTCACCTTTCCCCCCGATGCCCCGTGGCAACAGGAACTCGAAGACTCATTTCGGTATCAGCCCACACCCGATCAATTGAAAGCAACTCAAGATGTCAAGCGGGATATGGAAAGCGATCGACCGATGGATCGATTAGTGTGTGGAGACGTTGGCTTCGGTAAAACTGAAGTAGCAATTAGAGCGATCTTTAAGGCTGTCACTGCCCATAAACAGGTGATATTTCTCGCTCCCACTACAATTCTCACCCAGCAGCATTACCACACTCTCAAAGAGCGATTTGCACCTTATCCAATCAACGTCGGATTGCTCAATCGCTTCCGTACTCCTGAAGAACGCAAATCCATTCTCCATCGACTTAAAATTGGTGAATTAGATATCGTGATCGGTACCCATCAACTGCTGAGTAAAGAATTAAAACTCAAAGAACTCGGCTTGTTAGTAATTGATGAAGAACAGCGATTTGGAGTCAATCAAAAAGAGAAAATCAAGACGATGAAAAGTCAAATTGATGTCCTCACTTTATCAGCCACACCGATTCCTCGGACTCTATATATGTCACTTTCTGGCGTGCGAGAAATGAGCCTAATTATGACTCCTCCACCTTCACGCCGTCCGATCGCCACCCATTTATCACCGTACAAAATTGAAGCAATTGCCACCGCAATTCGTCAAGAACTCGATCGCGGTGGGCAGATATTTTATGTAGTTCCGAGAATCGAAGGCATCGAATCAACAGCGGCAAAAATTCATGAAGTGATCCCATCGTGTCGGATTGCGATCGCGCACGGACAAATGGACGAAGCGGAACTAGAATCAACGATGTTGACATTTAGTAATGGCGATGCAGATCTACTCGTTTGCACCACAATTATTGAGTCAGGTTTAGACATTCCCCGCGTCAATACCATCCTAATTGAAGATGCTCATCGATTTGGATTATCCCAATTGTATCAACTGCGCGGGCGCGTTGGACGAGCAGGAATTCAAGCTCATGCTTGGCTATTTTATCCCAAAGAAACCACCCTATCCGAGACAGCCAGACAGAGATTAAAAGCGATTCAGGAGTTCACCCAACTGGGTTCTGGATATCAACTAGCAACACGCGATATGGAGATTCGAGGCGTAGGAAACCTCTTAGGTGCCGAACAATCGGGACAGATGGACGTAATCGGATTTGACTTGTATATGGAAATGCTCCAAGAAGCAATTAAAGAAATCCGTGGACAAGAAATTCCCCAAGTCGATGATACCCAGATCGATCTCAAAGTCACCGCCATGATTCCCGCCGACTACATCGCCGATCTAGAGCAAAAAATGAGCGCCTATCGATCTGTCGCCGCCGCCGACACCAAACAAGAACTCGCCAATATCGCCGCCGAATGGCACGATCGCTATGGCGAAATTCCCAAGCCAGCAGAGCAACTATTCCGGATCGTCGAACTCAAACAAATCGCCAAACAACTCGGCTTCAGCCGTATCCGTCCCGACGGCAAACAGCACATCATCCTCGAAACACCAATGGCAGAGCCAGCCTGGAACCTCCTCGCCGAATACCTCACCGACAGCACTCGATCGCGCTACGTCTACAGCAGTGGTAGAGTAACAGCCAGAGGCTTAGGTGTATTGCGTCCCAACGAACAGGTAGAAACGCTCATTAGTACCCTTAGCAAAATGCAAGGAGTATTGATGGCAAGTAGTTCGAGTTCCTAAATTAGCATTTGAGATGGTGCGTTACCCTTACGGGATAACACACCCTACTAATAACCCAATTCTCAATTCTCAATTCTCAATTAATTTAACGACTTAGTAGCTTGGTAATTTTTCGTAACAACTGCTCAGGATTTACTTGTTTCCATAGATAGTCGTCAATATGCTGTTTACCGATCGGACTAATCGTGTCTTCTTTATCGGCGATCGCCAGAATCTTAATTTCACTAATCGTACTTGATTTACGAATATTGTCGATCGCTCGATCGACTGTTGCTTGAGGTAGAGATAGATCGATGATTAGTAGATCTGGCGCAAACATTGATATTTGTCTAAATGAGGATTCGGCAGATAGCAACCAAGTCACTTGATACCTTGCCGCAGTCAGAATATCACAAAGAAAGTTAGCTGTATCTTCATCCTGTTCGATTAAGACAATTCGATTTGGTGTGGGGTTAAGTTCGGGATCTTGAAAAACTAGTTGACGATCCATTTCCAACCAATCATTACTTTCTGGTAATTGTAATGGTTGTGCAGCGATCCGAATTGTGAAAGTTGAGCCAGAACCTAAGACAGAATCAACCTCAATCGATCCACCATGTAATTCGACTAGCTGCTGCGTAATTGCTAAGCCCAGTCCCATCCCTTCATAGTCTCGATCGAAGTTACGACTGAGTTGATGGAATTTCTTAAATAAGCGGGGGATTTGGGCTGCCTCAATTCCAATGCCACTATCTTCAATTTCAAATACAGCATGATCATCTTCTAGCCAAGTGCGAATCACTACTGTACCGTTTTCAGGCGTGAATTTAATTGCGTTGTTTAGGACATTTAATAAAATTTGGTAGATCCGCTTCACATCACCGCAAAACCGGAGATCGCGACCGCTGATTTGAGAGACATCATTACCATCATTGATGATTTGCAATGTCAGCTCTATCTTGCCTTTTTCTGCCTTTAGTCTAATATTTTCAATTACTTGTTTGACAAGCTTAGATAATGAAAATTCACTAGTTTTCAGAAAGGTTTTGCCAAATTCCAGTTTGTAGAAATCTAAAATATCATCAATCAACTCTGATAAATGTTCACCACTGTTATGAATAGTTTTTAGGTACTTTTGCTGACGATCGGTCAAGTTCAATAGTGGTAATCTCAGCAATGTTTCTGATAACCCCAAAATACTTGTGAGTGGGGTTCTTAGTTCATGACTCAATAGCGCTAGAAACTCTGTTTTAGACTGGTTTGCTGTCTGAGCAACAATTACCGCATCGCGCAACTCCCGCGTGCGTTCATTCACCCGCTGTTCTAAATTTTGAGTATTTGATAAACTGGCTGCATACATTTCCGATTGATCGATCGCAAAAGCCAGATGTTGGGCAATTTGTTGGAGCAGTTGAGTTTCGTGCCCTTGCCACTGTCGGTGAGCTTGGCACTGATGTGCAATTAATAGCCCCCACAATTCGGTTTTGACAACGATCGGAATTACTAATTTGGACTGAATTTGAAATCGAGCCATCAACTCCAACATGCAATCATTTTGAGCATATTCTAGTTCGACTCGATCGATCGATCGAGTCATCCCATCTCGGTAACGATCCCACAACTGGCGATCGTCAAAACAATCCTGGTATTCGGTGATATCTAATACTGACTGTAGATCGGTAATCCCAATTGCTTCATAGGCAACTTTTCCGCTGCTACTATAGCCATCAAAAGTTTTGTCAGCAACCTTACCATTGATTTTGGCAAATTCAAACTGATAAATAATCAGTCGATCTGCATGTAAGAAATCCTGTACCTGCTCGACAGTAGCTTGAAGAATTACAGGTAAATCTAATGTTTGGTGGATTTGGGTACTAATATAATTTAGTAGTTCTGCTTGAGCTAACTGCTGCTGTAGCTTAATTTCTCGTTGGCTTAATTTTTCGGTTGGCATACTCTTGCTATTAGCAAGACCTCTACTTTGGAGTGGTAAAGTCATTCGCAGCACATCTACTTGAACAGTAATAATTGGCTTGATTTAGCAATATTTACTACCTATCAGTCTAATCTGACTTACATTGTTTTCAAAGAATACACATGTTTACATTACGATTGACTGTTCCTGTGCCCCTAACCCCTGATAAGATGAGTCAGCCATTGGAAAACAACACCTTTGAGTATGCGAGTCATTATTTTACGCCACGGACAAAGTAGTTACAACAGTCAGGGACGCATCCAAGGGCGCAGCGATTTGTCGGTGCTAACCGATCGAGGTCAGAATGATGCTAGGCTGACCGGAGCAGCACTTACGGGCTTAAAATTTGATCAGGCTTACTGTAGCCCGCTCCAACGCGCACAGCAGACAGCAACAATAGTATTATCTTCTCTAGAACAGCAGGATTGTTTACAGATAAACGATCAATTATTGGAGATAGATTTGCCACTGTGGGAAACTATGCTCAATCAAGAAGTGCGGGAAAAATATGCCGAGCAGTATCAAGCCTGGAAAGAACGTCCCCATGAACTCAAAATGTCACTCCCCCAAGCTGATGGTAGTCAACAAGAATTTTCCCCAGTCTTAGATTTGTACGCTCAGGCAACCACCTTTTGGCAAAGTATCATTCCCCAACACCAAGGGCAAACCATTTTAATCGTTGCTCACAATGGCATCAATCGTGCTCTAATTAGCACAGCATTGGGCATACCTGCTCACCTCTACCACAGCATCCAGCAGTCAAATTGTGGGATCACAGTGCTGAATTTTAGCGGTGGATGGGGTGAGAGCGTCCAACTAGAATCACTCAATCAAACCAGTCATCTCGGTCAAAAACTCCCAACATTCCGTCCGCCCAATCAAGGACCCCGCTTTTTACTCGTCCGGCATGGTGAAACCGACTGGAATCGCGC
>JANNDQ010000728.1:0-2879 GCA_031387965.1 Chamaesiphon sp. OTE_75_metabat_567 | reverse complement strand
TGTTAATCGAGTGGTTTATGATATCACTTCCAAGCCACCTGGGACGATCGAGTGGGAATAGTCTCATCTACTCAGCCGGATTAGTAACTCAAATATCCCCGATTGTTCATCACGCCGGATCACGGTAGTAGTCTATGTCTTTCGATCTGAATCAACGCCATCAGCAGATTTTGTGGGCAACAATTCGGCAGTATATTTCTACTGCCGAACCTGTTGGTTCCAAAACATTAGTCGATGGGTACAATCTCAACGTCTGTCCAGCGACGATTCGGAGTGGATTTGCCGCATTAGAGAAATCAGGTTTTCTCTACCAACCACACACTTCGGCAGGGAGAATTCCGTCTGATTCAGGCTATCGCTTGTATGTTGATCGATCGATTCAGCCATCGTTGATGATCGGGAAGCAGGTTGAAGCATTACTAGCAGAGAAATTAGACTGGGACAATTGGAGTCTAGAAGCAGTCTTGCGGGGTGCTGTCGAGGCACTGGCGACGCTGAGTGGCTACGTGACGATGATTACGCTCCCCCAGACGCGGCGACTGACGATCGTCCACATTCAGCTGGTGAGAGTGGATGGCAAGATTATGCTGATTGTCGTCTGGGATTCTTATGAAACGCAGTCAGTTTTGATGCAATTACCGCCAGATCCACAAAGTCTCACCACTGATGATGCGCTCGATCTAGAGTTGCAGACTTTATCAAACTTTCTCAAGTGTAAGCTGCGGGGTCAGTCGGTATTAGAAGTATTCAACTTAGATTGGAGCGAACTTGTCAGCGCAGCTGCTCCCTTCGAGCAAAGCAGATTGAAGTACTATATCGATTCAATTAGTAATCTGCTGGTGGATTTATCAAAACAATCCAAGCCAATTCATTCATCCCAGATTATGATTTGGGGAATTTCTGAAATTCTCGGGCAACCTGAATTCGCGCAATTACAGCAAGCTAAAACTTTGCTGCACTTATTAGAATCAGAACAAGACAAGATTTGGGAACTAATATTTAATCCAGATCTCAATTCACTGCTGCTGGCAACAGCCACTTCGGCGGAGCAAATTCAACCAAAAATTTCAATTAGAATCGGTGCCGAAAACCCGCTCAAGCCGATGCAAACCTGTACATTGATTTCGACGAATTATCATCAAGATTCAATTCCGGTCGGTAGTGTGGGGCTGTTAGGGCCAAAGCGGATGCTGTATGAAGATGCGATCGCCCTAGTTCAATCAACAGCTAGTTATATCTCAGCAGCAATTAGTCAAGAATAGTTGAAGATTTAAAATTAATGCTTAACAAAATTGTTTTTGGATCGATATGGCTAGGATTTAGTGGCTATGCTTTTTTACTAGCTCCGCCTGATAGTGCGGACAGTTTACAATTAATTATCAATCTTTCTACAGGTAAATGGAACGGGATTAATCCATTGGTTGTTGCGTTATTTAATCTGATGGGGATATTACCGATGGTTTACACCTGTCTAATGTTAATTGATGGTAAAACTCAAAAGATTTCGGCGGGGATATTTAGTGCAGCATCGTTTGCAGTTGGTGCCTTTGCAATTTTGCCTTATCTTGCTCTGCGAACACCTAATTCAACTCATCCTCCAAAGGGCAGAATCGAACGCAGTGGTATCATTAAGTTGGTAGATTCACGTTGGTTGGGCGTGGTTTTATCGATCGGTACCATCGTCCTACTCAGCTATGGGATTAGTCAGGGAAACTGGAGCGATTTTGTCCAGCAATGGTACACTAGCCGATTTATTCATGTGATGAGTTTGGACTTTTGTTTGTTGACTTTATTGCTGCCGACGCTGATTAATGATGATATCGATCGTCGTAATTTTGGCAATCCGCAATTGGTCAAAGTATTGTCTTTTCTGCCATTATTCGGCGGATTGATTTATCTTTGCATTCGACCAAATTTAGACTCGACATTAAATTCCGATCCTAAATTAGTGTAGGGTGGGCACTGCCCACCAGCCAAAATCTACGCAAATGCCATCTAACAAATATTTGTGTTTAAGTGTCTCCTTAAATCTAAATTATTAATCTGAAATTTATGGTGGTGGGCAGTGCCCACCCTACTATTTTAGAACTAATTTACAAGTAGGGGCAATTCATGAATTGCCCCTACTTATAAATCAAATACCTAATACCTAAAGCCTAATGTTAAAAATTGCTGTTGTAGACTATGATATGGGAAACTTGCACTCTGTTTGCAAAGGGTTGCAATATGCGGGTGCCGAGACATTGATTACTCATGTGCCGTCAGAATTGGCGAGTGCTAATGCGATCGTACTACCCGGCGTTGGCTCATTCGATCCGGCGGTGAAGAAGATTCGCGATCGAGATTTGGAGCAGCCACTCAAGGATATTATTGCCAGTGGGAAGCCATTTCTGGGGATCTGTCTGGGATTGCAGATCTTATTCGATCGATCTGATGAAGGACAGGAGGTGGGTTTAGGAATTATTCCAGGTGTTGTGCATAAGTTCCAGCCAGAACCGGATTTAACCATCCCGCAAATGGGTTGGAATCAACTCCACCTAGCGCAGTCGCTTTGTCCGTTGTGGGGGCAGTTAGACCCGAATCCGTGGGTATATTTCGACCACTCTTACTATGTCGAGCCGATCGAGTCTTCAGTAACTGCGGCAACTGTAACTCATGGTACCCAAACTGTAGCAGCCGCGATCGCTCATAACAATGTGATGGCAGTGCAATTTCACCCCGAAAAGTCATCGACAACTGGCTTACGAATGCTGGCTAATTTTGTCCAACTGGCTGAATCAATGACGATATCAGCAGTTTAAATATTCACTATCCACTATTCATCCAATTTAGCTCGAACTGCTTGAATATCTTGCCACATCAACCATTTAGGTTTACCC
>JANNDQ010000715.1:0-1857 GCA_031387965.1 Chamaesiphon sp. OTE_75_metabat_567 | reverse complement strand
TTCGAGTACCTTTAAACCGCGCGTACTTTCGGGGATAAATAGTGGTTGGCGGAGAGATTCGGTGAGATTTATTTCCTCGCCTTTGAGGGTTTGAGAAAGCAAGTCAGCGACGTGAATTACCCCCAAGACTCGATCGAGTTCACCTTCACAAATTGGTAGTCTAGAATAGTCACTATCGATAATTTTTTGGCGGGTAATCGCGATTCGATCATTGATATCAATCCAAGTAATATCTGGGCGGGGAGTCATCAGCGCTCCAATTTTGAGATCCCCCAGACTCAATACCCCCTGTACCATATCTTGCTCGGATTCCTCGAACATGCCTGTTTCTGTGCCCTGTTCGATCATCACCTTGATCTCTTCTTCAGTTACTTCTGGCTCTAGTGAAGGTTTAATCCCCAATATTTTGACCACGAAGTTAGTCGATCCACTCAAAGCGAAAATTAATGGGGTGGAGATTTTTGCTAACAGATCGATCGGTTTAGCCAGAAAACTCGCAATCTTTTCGGGACTATTTAAAGCTAATTGTTTGGGTACTAATTCACCGATGACGAGAGTCAGATAAGTAATAATTGCGATCGCTAGTACTGAAGCAATCGGCTTGGCATACTGAGCGGGTAACTGCTCAAAGAGTGGTGCTAGCAGACGCGAAACCGCGCTTTCTCCACGCGCACCTGATAAAATCGCCATCAGCGTAATTCCAACTTGAACAGTAGGCAAAAACCGATGAGGAGTAAGTGCTAAATCTAGTGCGATTGCTGCCCGCCGATCTCCTTGACTCGCCAATTGTTGTAATCGGATTTTTCGGGCTGAGATGATTGCCATTTCTGACATCACAAAGATACTATTAAAGAGTATCAGCACAAAAACTAGTGTTAATTCCGCAGTTAGAGACATGAAACCAAGAATGAAGGAAGAATTGTCTGAAATACTGTCTCCAGTGTAACTGCGATCGTGCTTTCCCTTGCTAGATACTTACTCCATTCCTACCCAAAATCCGCTCCACGACGGCTAGGGCAGCGAATTTAGGCAAAGCTAAACCTCTCCGCCAGCGGCTGGGTTCCTGAGCGATTCGATACATCCACTCTAGATTTAAGCTGCGGACAATCTGGGGCGCGCGATTTTTCACCCCAGACCACACATCAAAACTACCCCCAACACCAATCCAGATTGCGCTAGGACATAGCTGAAAGTTATCCCGAATCCAAATTTCTTGCCGAGGCACTCCCAGGGCTACAAAGATGATTTTTGGCTGGGTTAACTTAATTTTTGCGAGTAATTCAGCTTGCTCCTGAGCACTGGTATAACCATCCTCGATCCCGACAATTTTGAGATTGGGAAGTTCAGTCTGCCACTTCTGAGCTGCTGCTGTGACGATTTCTGGCTTACCGCCATAGAAAAAGACTGGATACTGGCAATCGGGCTTACCAGCTAACCGGAGTAACTTTTCACCTAGCTCAATTCCTGAGCAGCGGGTTTGCTCAATTCCATGCAATCGTAGTGCCATCACAATCCCCGAACCATCTGGAGTTACCAAATCAGCATTGTGAACGATCGTCGATAGTTCTGAATCATCACCTGCGTAGATCGCAATTTCGGCATTCATTGTAACAACGTGGGTACCAATTCCTCGATCGAGTCGATCCTGCAACCACGGCAAATAATCAGCCGCTAAATGTACGGGTTGACCTAAAATTTTGAACTGTGGCAAAGGGGTAGATGCGAGATCGGACATGCAATTGGTAGCGTAATTTAATGGTGAACCTGTCGTTAATAATTTGGGGATTTCAAGCTACTGAATATCATTGAGCTGAGCGAGTAACCACTCATCTACTGGCTCTCCATCTCGGCGTTGTA
>JANNDQ010000704.1:0-5930 GCA_031387965.1 Chamaesiphon sp. OTE_75_metabat_567 | reverse complement strand
CAGAATCGAGCAGTGATAACACTAAATTATAATCACTTCAAAAATCTCCACAAGCAGGTAAAACCCATAGTGGGATTATAATTTGTAGTAGAAATGATGATTGGGATATTTTTGCCGATTGCATCGACATGGCACTGCGAGATGAGGAATCGATTCTCCAAAGGAGAGGCTTTGCCAACGAGAGTAAATTGATTCGGATCAATCGTCCTGCAAAATAGCCTTTCGATCGACTATTAGCAAAAGCAGTCAATTTGTTAGCCGAGATCGAGGATCGATCGACTCAGGAAACGATCGATTTACTCAGTAGTGAAACCCAACATTCACAAATCGCTGGTTAAGCAAGTGTTAGACTTACCTTGTGAATTAAATAATTAGAATATCATCGACATGAACCGAAAACAAAGACTCTTTCCTCGAAGGCACGCATTAATAAAATACATCAAACTATTAGCAATCGCTGTCGCATTAACTGTGCTTGCATACTTGGGCATGGTGGCATTTCCCCCGCTGATGTTTTCTAATCACGTAAATTACCAGAACTATGAAGTTTGGTCAGATCGAACTATCCCGCCACAGATTAACCAGGTGCTCGATGATGCAACTCGACGGCTGCACACTTCCGATCTTTATGAACCAAATCATAAAATTAATATCTTCTTCTGTAATGATTCATGGAGATTGTTGATCCACGCACTTGACGATCAGAGTGCGGCAAACACTGATGCATGGTTGACACGAAATATTTACGTTCGTGCCTCAGATATAGCCGCTAATCGCTTCTACGCTCCTGATTCTAAGCCGATTCCCGATGCTATTCACAGACCTCTTTCCTATGTTATCGCCCACGAAGGAACGCACGTTATTGAATTCCTTCAATTCGATCGACCACTCAAGCTTAAATATCCCCACTGGTTGATTGAAGGCTATGCTGACTACGTTGCTAAAGCTGGTGATTTCGATTTTGATGAAAATCGTGAACTACTCAAGATCGATAGCCCACTCTTAGACTTACAAAGAAGTGGTCTGTATCGGCGGTTTCATTTAGAGGTTGCCTATCTAATTGATAAAAAAGGTTTGACAGCAAAGCAAATTTTTGCCAATCCACCACAAGAGAACGATTTACTGACGCTATTAAAAAGTGATGCCATACTTTGAATATTGCAGCAACTTTGCTAACTATTTCAAAATGGTAATGTTACTTGAGTAAAGATAAACAAAAACAATTTACTATCGCACTAGATTTAGAAGGAACCTTGATTTATAATGCTGTTAGTCAATTTCCTAGACCTAGATTATTTACATTCTTAGAATATTGTCACCAAAACTTTGATCGATTAGTCATCTTCACTGCTGTTAATGAAGTTCGCTTTCGATCGTTGGTGTAGCCTACCGGAGGTAATCTCCAGAACATTAGCCAAAGCGGAGGATATTCCAGCTTGGTTCGTAGATTGAGAACATATTACTGCATGGTATATGTTGCGAGGGGTCGCGGAGCTGGAATAGCGTAGACTATTTTGCATCCATCCAATTAGCCCCACTGCCAATCTCTGCCACCATCGGTACACTTAGATCGATCGCTTTCTCCATCGTCGCCTTAATCTTTGGCTGCAACTCATCCCATTCATCAGGAGGGATTTCCAACACCAATTCATCATGTACTTGTAGCAACATCTTTGCTTGATATTGCGCCAATAGCTTATCGATCGAAATCATCGCTAATTTAATAATATCGGCACTCGAACCCTGAATCGGTGCATTCGCCGCAGCTCGTAAATGTCCTGCGTCAAGTTGTCCGAGATTCCCTAAATCGTCGAGATTAATCTGATTTGGATCGCTACCTTTTAAACCGCGCAATTTACCACTTTCAAACTTGAAATAACGTCGCCGTCCGCAGACAGTTTCAACATAGCCAAGGGCAATCGCTTCCCGTTTAACGCGCTCTAAGTAGTCAAAGATGCCTGGATATCGATCGTAAAACTTATCGATGAAGATTTTAGCTTCACTGGTTTTTACACCCGTTTCTCGTCCAAATTTAGCCGCACCCATCCCATAAACTACGCCAAAGTTAATAATTTTACCCATCCGGCGTTGTTCACTGGTGACAGTATCACTTTCAAACAATAGTTTGGCGGTGACGGTATGAATATCTTCGTTTTGGTTATACGCGGTAATTAAAACGGGTTCTTGGCTCAGATGGGCGAGGATGCGAAGTTCGATTTGGGAGTAGTCGGCAGCAGCCAGAATCCAGCCTGGTGCGGGAATAAATCCACGGCGAATCTGGCGGCTAAATTCGGTGCGGATTGGGATATTTTGCAGGTTGGGATTCGATGATGAAAGTCTACCAGTAACGGTGACGGCTTGATTGAAATCGGTGTGAACTCTGCCTGTTTTAGGGTGGATTAGGGCAGGGAGGGCATCGACATATGTTGATTTGAGTTTGGAGAAAGTCCGGTGTTGTAGAATTAAATCTACAACTTGATGTTTACCCTGGAGTTTTTCGAGGGTGTTTACATCAGTAGAGTAGCCAGATTTAGTTTGACGAATTCCTTTTGTGTCCAGTTTAAGTTTTTCAAATAATATCTGCGCGAGTTGTTTGGGTGAACCAAGATTGAATTTCTCCCCAGCCAGTGCATATGTTTCTAACTCGATTCTGTCTAAATCTTTGGCTAAAACTATTGATAGTGTTTTTAGATATTCAGCATCGATATTAATCCCGCGATCTTCCATATTCGCGAGAATAGGTTCAAGCGGCTGCTCGATGTCTTCCAATAGTGCCAGTAGTTTTGGTGATGCGGCTAATTCGGCTTTGAGCAGGCTGTGGAGGCGATAAGTACCCCAGACATCCATGCCGCAATATTCGGCGACGAGCGGGATGCTAATGTTGGCAATTGTTTCTCCTTTCTTAACTAATTCATCGTAACTCTGAGGAACGATGCCTAAATAACGACTGGATAAATCAGTGAGGTTGTGGCTGCTGTCAGGATTTAGGACATAACTTGCCAACATTGTGTCAAAGACAACACCTTGGAGATTAATTCCCTGGTTTTTAAATACCAATCGATCGAATTTAGCATTCTGCAATACCTTGGGATAGGCGGTAGATTCGAGGATTGGCTTGAGGTTTGATCGGACTACTTCTAGCTCTAAATTGTCCCCTAATTGATGCCCAATCGGAATATATGCCATTTGATCAGTCTCCGCACCCCAACAGCAGCCAATCCCGACTAATTCTGCATTGCGCGGTTCTAAATCAGTAGTTTCTGTATCCCAAGCAACCGGATGATTTGGATCGGTATGTTGTTCGAGTGTAGCAATTAAAGCTGTTAATTTAGCTAAACTATCGATGATTTGAGGTTGAATCAGACAGATAGAATTAAGTTGAGCTTTCTCTGTATCTTCTACACTAAAAAACCACAGTTCCTCACGTTCATCATCAGGTGCAATTAAACTAACTGACTCCTGACTTTCGCGCTTAGCTTTTGGCAGGGGAGCACCACCAAAAGCTTCATGTAGCTTCTCGATATCTTTATTAAAACGATGCAGTTCTAAAGTCTGCAATAGCGGCTGCACCTGTCCAAAATCAAACCCAGTTAACTTGGTATCTTGCAACTCCAACTCTAACGGCACATCAGTAATAATTCTGGCTAAATACTGGGAATGATCGGCATCTGCTTTGCCAGCGACTAGCTTCTTCCCAGTCGCACCCGTAATTTCGTCAACTCGATCGTAAACAGTCTGGAGATCTTGATATTCTGTTAATAGCTTCACCGCCGTTTTATCGCCGATGCCCCTGACACCAGGAATACTATCGGACTTATCTCCACACAAAGCCTTGTAGTCGATGATCTGATCGGCTCTGACACCCATCTTAGCGATCACACCCTGCTCATTCATCTCAACTGTGCCAGGTTGACCGCCAGGAGCGTAAGCTGATGATAGATACAAGACGCTGATCTTACTAGAATCATCCACTAGTTGGAACATGTCTTTATCACCTGACAAAATCTTGACTTGATAACCCTCCCGGCTAGCCCTACCAGCTAAAGTGCCTAAGACATCATCAGCCTCAAATCCTAAAGCAGTAACTGTCGGCAGATTTAGAGCTGTTAGTAATAAATAAAGATTCTGGATATCGATCGTAAAATCTTCCGGTGTTTCGACTCGATCGGCCTTATAATTATCATCAGCCTCATGTCTAAAAGTCGGTGCGCGGAGGTCAAATGCGATCGCCATTGCATCCGGTTTTTGACTATTAATAATCTCCACCAACGCCTTCACAAATCCAAAACAAATACTCGTCGGTACTCCTGCTGAAGTCGTCAAGCCACCGCTCTTACTTTTGGCATAAGCATAGTACGATCGATAAGCTAGGGAATGTCCATCGACAAGGATTAGTAAGGGTGGTTGAGACATATAGAGTATATCTAAATCTTTAAATTAAGAGTGACCCCGAAATTAAATTAATACTGCTTAGATACTTTAGCGTAGGGGATGGAACAGAGATAATCATATAGAATTTCGAGTAAATTGATTGATTCTAATCATCTTCTTCTATTTCCCAATCCGAACGATTAATCAATGTATCGATCTGGTCTTGATGACGCTCCAGTGCATCTAAAAAATCGCGACTTTGTTGTCTTAAAGTATCAGAAAGTTCTCTATTTTGTCTCTCTAAAGCACGGGCGATTACTTTGACACCAACTACAGTTTCTTTTACATCAGAAGTGACCGCCATTACCGATTTAGCAATCGAACTAGTTCTAGGTTCGTGAGCGCGTTCTACTTCGATGAGCTTAGAAATTTGCTGAGTATTTTCCGCATTTGCTTGAGCGGTAGCAGCTATCAATTGCTGAATTTTTAATTCATTTGCTCTTTGCTCGCGCTCAGTTGTTGCCTGAATTTCCACCTGCGCCATGCGTCTATCAAACGCCGAAATAGATCGAGCCAATAATTCAGCTATATCCTCAATTCTTTGAGGTAATCGTTCTAATGGTGTGTCGTTAGATTGAGTCATCTGATCTACTGTTTAGCAGCTACCTTTTTATTTTGCGGGCGAGACTTTTTGTAGTAATCTTTCCCGTTTGTGCTGACGTAATTCTAGATCGATTTGGGAGATGGCATCGTCTAGGAACAAATTATATAATTCTAATTGACGGTTACTCTCCCGCAACCTGTCGAGACATTTTTGTCTAGTTTCTTCTGTCGGATAATGATATCGCTTAGTCACAAACTTTTCAGACAAATATATAAATTACCTGGTCTCCCTCCATGCTCTCCAATACCACCTTCACCCATTATTCTGAGATTTGTCCCACTACTCAATCCAGGTGGTATGGTAATTCGTAGTCTATCGACTGGCTGAAAAACACCTGTTCCCTCACAAATTGAACATTCTACGTTTTTTCTGAATTGTAGATTTACATAGCCATTACCTTGACAGCTTTCACAGGTTCTGTATTCACGGACAACATCAATCTCTTTCTCTCCACCTGATATAAATTCTTGGCTACTCAATTCTAGATCTATCACGAAGTCTTCACCAGAAATTGGCTCAAACAAATTTATATTGTGATTGATAGTGTCCATATCTAAAGTTTAAGCATTATTAAAAATATTTTACTATTAATAATCTCAATTAGCGCCTTCACAAACCCAAAACAGGTAATAATCGTTACTTCTGGTAAAGCTGTCAATCCGCCGCTTATGCTCTTAGCATAAGCATAGTATGGTCGATAAACCGAGGAGTGTCCATCGACGAGAATTAGTAATGGGTTTGAAGACATAGATTAGCGCCTGACTATTTACGCACCAATTAAGCCATAGGCAGACATCCGCATGATTTCGCCAGTATTAAAACCGATATTACTCAGAGCTTCACCGTAGGCGATCATGAAATCTTCGATCAGCGCATCCTTTTCCATCCCTAATAC
>JANNDQ010000680.1:0-2021 GCA_031387965.1 Chamaesiphon sp. OTE_75_metabat_567 | reverse complement strand
TTTAGCCAGACAAACGGGTGATAAATTGGGTGAAGCAAATGCTCTGACTAATGTTGGCTATTCCGAAGTCCTCACCGCCCACTCACTCGACCAAATGGATGAGGAGATCTATGAGCAGAGTATCACGTATCTCGATCGAGGCTTGAAGCTAGCTGAAACTCTAGCAGATAAGCAAAGTTTAGCGCTAGGCTATCACAGCCTCGGACTCGCCTATCTGACGATCCAACAGCCGGAAAAAGCGATCGAATATTTCCAACAGGGTACCAAAGCGGCGCAAGCCGTGGGCGATTTATACCTTCAGGGATTAAATCTGACTTATCTAGCCGAAGCTCATCACAGTCTTCAGAAAAATGGTATCGCTGTCTTTTATAGCTGCATGGCAATGTATCAGCTCCACCAAATCGGCGCGAGAGAATGGCGACAGAGTGCGAGCTTAGCGACTGTTTTACAAGGACAACTGGGGCAGGCAGAATTTGACCAATTATTGATTAAGTATCGCCCCAATCTGCTGCCTGCGATCGGTGTCGATGGCTATGACTACCTCCCGCAGCTACTCGCTAAGTATCTAGATGGTGGGGAATAAATCTCTCGCTTATCTCCATACTGCGCAAACGAAAAATCACAAAGATCTATCCTCATCTTTTGGGAAGTATTGCATTTTAGATCGTGTAATTTGGGGTTTATACTTTGATTAGATCGTTTTGAGGTTGCTGGAAGTTCTTTGACCGAGTTTCAAATTCTGCTAGTAGTTCAAAGAATCGATTAAATCCCTGGCTCTCGCCTGGGCAGTAGAAGGTAATTATTTTAGCCCACGAATTAGAACTATGAATTTGGTAATGATTCTGAACAAATTCATGAAAATTTTCATAAAATTCCAACTCTCTCTCCGTTGGTTTAATTCCTAATTCTCGTCTGGCTGTTTTATAACCAGCTAGAAAAACGGATAAATCCGACAATGATGGATGACCGATATACATACCTGGTCTGGCTTTAACCTTCGCTAAAATCTCAAATAATCCGCCTTTAGATTCCATGTTCTTTACGCTCCTAATTCAGCGATCGTGAATTCATCACTGGGGCAGTGAAAATCGGCAATCCACTCTGTTTCTATCATACCTTGGGCAGAAAGGTTGTCAAAAATCAGTCCCCGCACTTTAACCCCGTAGTGCTTGCCATTGTTAGATATCGACCTGTCACTGCCTACTCTGTCGCTAATAATATAGTCTTCGTCACGGTAGAAAGTTTTTAGTTCGATGATTCGACCTTCAATCCCATTATCGTTCAACCACTGCATAACTGCCATTGCACAGTCGTAGCACTGGTAAACAACAAATTTACTGGCTATTTTGCCAATTTCTGTGAAAATATATTCATCTGTTAAATCACTCACTTTTTTCAACGTTGGTTCTACACCCCTAAATCATAATGTCAATTGAGTTATCGCTCACGGTGTCGCTCCTAATCGTTCTTGCAGGGCAATAGCGGCTAGTTGTTGTTCGCGAATCCGCCCGACTCTGAGGGCATCAACCAGCCCTAATAATTCGTACAGTTGATGGTCTAAACTGGCAGCAAGCGGTACCGAGGGATAGAGGGGGGTTAATGCCAATCCGATCTCTGTGCCAGTTGGAAATGCCCAAACTAGGGGTTCTTGGCTGCTGACGATCTGTTCTTTGAGTGGTGAAACAGAATGAGCGGTGGGCATTCCGCGCACTAATGTCCCTGGAGTGGCAGGATAGATATATTTCAAGCCATGAATCAGCAGTTCTAATAAGTGGGGTGTCAGGGTTTGATGGGTGAGGGGGTTGTAGAGTTTGGCGATGGTGCTGCGTTTGAGGGAGCTATGGACTTCGGAGGCACTCATGCCGAGGCTTTCGGCTAAGTCGCTATACCGCCACTGGCGATCTTGCCAGAGGTAGGTTTTGAGGAGGATGGGGATGTCTTGAGGTTTGAGCATAGAATCTATTCTCTGTTACTTCTATTCTACATTCGCAAATTGAGAATGAGCAGAATAGCTAAGAATC
>JANNDQ010000679.1:0-1661 GCA_031387965.1 Chamaesiphon sp. OTE_75_metabat_567 | reverse complement strand
ATTAGTTGATGAGGCAATTACACTTGAGGAGTCTAGTGTAACTCAAACGTCAGACAATTCGATGGGTGAGTATCAACAGCTCAAGCAAGAATTGTTTCTGACTACTCTAGCGATCGCTGCTGTAGCATTTCCTACGGTGGTCTATTTCTATGGTTTGAGAATCGCTGGCAATTACCTACTAGGTGCAGTTACAGGAGTAGTGTACTTGAGACTGCTAGCCAGAGATGTAGACCGCCTTGGTACTGAAACCATGAAGCTGAGCCTCAATCGTCAAGCCCTAGTATTAGTCTTGATGCTCGTTGCTGCCAAATGGGATCAGTTGCAAATTCTACCAGTCTTTTTAGGTTTTTTGACCTACAAAGCAGCGTCGATCGTCTACCTCGTGCGGATACTCTCGTCTGACTAAAATCGAATTTAGCCGAGCGCAGGATCGACCACCAATCGCAAATGTCTTTGCAACATCGATCGATAATCGCTAGAAATAGCTCCTAGATGCACATGTTAGCTGGTTTAAACATCACAAATTCCCTGCCCTTGGCAGCATTGGAGGTCGGTCGTCATTTATATTGGCGACTGGGGAACCTCCAAATCCACGGTCAGGTATTTCTCACATCTTGGTTTGTGATTGGCTTGCTGCTAATTGCAGCAGTTGCCGCAACACGGAATGTCCAACGCATCCCGCGTGGAATCCAAAACCTGATGGAGTATGCCTTGGAGTATATCCGCAACTTAGCTAAAGACCAAATTGGCGAGAAGGAATATCGGCCTTGGGTGCCATTTATCGGTACCTTATTTTTATTCATCTTTTTATCCAATTGGTCGGGTGCCCTACTCCCGTGGAAGCTGATTCACTTGCCATCCGGTGAACTAGCTGCGCCAACAAATGATATTAATACTACGGTCGCACTGGCGTTGTTGACTTCCCTGGCATATTTTTATGCAGGTTTTCGCAAACGCGGTTTGGGCTATATGGCTAAATATCTCGAACCAGAACCATTCATGCTGCCCATCAATATCCTAGAAGACTTCACTAAACCACTCTCACTAAGCTTCCGTTTATTCGGTAACATCCTCGCGGATGAATTAGTGGTGGGTGTACTAGTATTACTGGTGCCGTTTATTATACCGATTCCAGTTATGCTATTAGGGTTGTTTACCAGTGCGATTCAAGCATTGGTGTTTGCAACACTAGCGGGTGTATACATCCATGAAGCGCTCGAAGGTCACGGTGAAGGCGAAGAAGAACACTAAATTTAGTGAATAGTGAATAGTGGATAGTGGATAGTGAATAGCTAGAAGCGGTCGATTATTACTAACAACTAAATAAATTTCAACTAATATTCTCTCAATCAATTTTTTAAGGTAAATACATCATGAATCCTACTGTTGCTGCTGCTTCCGTTATTGCTGCTGCTCTTGCTGTCGGTCTAGCTTCGATCGGACCTGGTATCGGTCAAGGTAACGCCGCTGGACAAGCTGTTGAAGGGATTGCACGTCAACCCGAAGCTGAAGGCAAAATTCGCGGTACGCTGATTCTTTCCTTGGCGTTCATGGAATCTTTGACAATCTACGGTCTAGTTGTAGCACTGATTCTATTGTTTGCTAACCCTTTCTCATAATCGTTACAGTCATTGACCCAGCGGAACGGACAGCTAAGAATC
>JANNDQ010000667.1:0-2366 GCA_031387965.1 Chamaesiphon sp. OTE_75_metabat_567 | reverse complement strand
CCTATGTGATGCTCAACCCGATCGAGAATTAGGTGTAGGTGTGTACCGACTGATGGGACTCTTGCGAATGGGGATTGTCATTATCGATTACCTCCGGTAGGCTATGCCAACGATTGCCAGATAGTCCTGAAACAATGTGGCTGAAGATGCTTGGAAACAGAGAGTCAGCCCAGAGTGCATTTCAATCGATTACCTACGGTAGGCTACGCCAACGAGCAGTTGTCCCCCGACCGCCGAGAGAAAAATGATATAATAAGAGCCTGCGTTAAATATTGTGTTTACCTACGAGATATACCTACAGACAGTTTAACTCCAGAGGAGCAAGATTTTATGAAAACGATGGCACAAGTTGATGCTTGGTATGAAACTGAGATGAACAAGGCTCAGTTAGAAGGTGAGTTAGAAGGTAAGCTTGAGGGCGAACTTGAAGGAAAGAAGAAAATCGCTATTAACTTACTCCGTAAGAGCATAGCTTTGGAGGTGGTTTCTGAGGTAACTGGGTTTACGATCGAACAACTTCAACAAATACAATTCTCAGAATGAGAGGCTTTGCCAACGAATCTGCAACAAGATCGATCTTTGAATTCGATCGATAGCCATCAACATGGATCGATAACCATCACACCAAAGATCGATCGAATCAACAACAATCGACCAAACCCAATCGAATCGATCGATCATCCCAACAGAATATAAAGATACTCCTCAATAGAGATTGATCGATCCTCAAACACTGAGATTATTGGGTTTCAAGGCTCAACCGAATCAACAACCATCGACCAAACCCAAGCCAATCGATCGAACCTCAAACACTGGAATTGTTGGATTTTCTCCTATGGGAGACGTTACACGAACGAGACTCAACTAATGGAATGTGGATTGTGTGTACGATTGTGCATATAATAGAGAAATGGCGTATCAATGGGACAAAAACAAAGCAGCAACAAACCTCGGTAAGCACGGGATTGATTTTGCCGATGCAGTTTCGGTGTTCTCAGACGATCTCGCAGTCACAACATTAGATGAACGATTCGATGAAGAGCGATTTATTACCATTGGGCTAGATGCTCTAGGTCGAGTGCTGGTAGTGGTGTATACGTGGCGAGATCGGGAAATTAGGTTGATTTCAGCTAGATCGGCGACACGTCAAGAACGAAGACAGTATGAAGAGGGATAAATTATGGAAGTGGAACAAGATTCTGTAGAAGTAGAATATGATTTCAGCAAAGGAAAGCGAGGTGCGATCGATCCTATCGGTGCGGGAAAAACGCGGATTACGATTCGGATTGATGATGATGTTTTAGACTGGTTTCGGGAGCAAGTTCATCACGCAGGAGGGGGCAACTATCAAACCTTGCTGAATGAAGCATTGCGAACCCACATTCACAATCAGCATGAGCCGCTAGAATCAACCTTGAGACGAGTGTTACGCGAAGAATTGGGGCGAACTCCTATGGCTTCAAATTAACAGTTTTAGAGTGATATAAGCAAAATCCATCGATCCCAAAACCATCGCACCAAAGATCTAGCGAATCAACAACGATCGACCAAACCCAATCGAATCGATCGATCATTCCCACAGGATATTAAAGATGCTCCTCAATACCGATTACCTAACGGTAGGCTATGCCAACGATCGAACCTCAAACACTAAGATTGTTGGGCTGCGCGGGCTTAAATCCAACCTACGAAGAGAAATCCCACTTATGAGTATGCTCCCACTGGTTTGAGCTAAAATAGGAATACATCTCTATTGCCATTGATAATCGTATGGAGCAAGCACTCCTCGAACAACTTCAGCGACTACCAGAGTCGGTGCAACAGGAAGCCCTGCATTATATTGAGGGTTTGGTTGCAAAGCATAATCAGTCGGTGCAAACACCCCCACTCAATCGAAAAAATGCTTTCGGCATCTGGAAGGGAGAGGTGTGGATGTCTGATGATTTTAATGCGCCTTTAGATGATTTACAGGAATATATGTAATGGGTCGGTTTTTAATGGATACACACGTATTTCTGTGGCTAATTCAAGGCGATCCACTGTTGAGCGATTACCTCTCGGCGCGGCTATTGCAGGGCAAACGCTCCGCTACCGCCAACGAAACATGATAATTGAAACGTGAGAATTTTATCAAAAAGAACATTACGAGAGTTTTGGAAAAGTTCTCCTAAATATGCTGATGCCGAAGATCCACTCAAGTCCTGGTATCGAGAGGCTAAACAGGCTAGTTGGCTGAATCCTGCGGATATTAAGGAACAATATCGAAATGCGAGTATACTGAAAAATAATCGAGCCGTATTCAATATTGCAGGTAATAAATATCGATTAGTTGTGGAGATTAACTACGCTTTACAGATTATTTTATC
>JANNDQ010000632.1:0-8937 GCA_031387965.1 Chamaesiphon sp. OTE_75_metabat_567 | reverse complement strand
ATATTATCTGGGCGAATGAATATGACAAAGATATTTGGGAGACTTATGAACTCAATCATCCCAAGACTTACTTAGATCATCGAGATTTGCGTCAGATTAAATCTAATGATATACCTGATTGTGTGGGTATTATTGGTGGACCACCCTGTCAAAGTTGGAGTGAAGCGGGTTCTGGACGAGGGATTAATGATTCTAGAGGTCAATTATTTTATGATTATATTAGGATTCTCAAAGAAAAGCAGCCCTTGTTTTTCTTCGCAGAAAATGTGAGTGGAATTTTAGCAGATAAGCATACACATGCCTTCACAAATATCTTATATCAGATGAAAGATGCTGGATATAATGTTGCTTACAGCTTGTTGAATAGTAAGTATTTTAATGTGCCTCAAGAACGTAAACGGGTAATTATTGTTGGTTATCGCGAAGACTTGGGTGGAAATTTTGATTTTCCAAAAGAACTCGATCATGTTCTTACTTTAAAAGATGCCATTCATGATTTACAATTTAATGAGCCATTTAAAACTACTCGTCTACCACGATTAGATAACTTAGATATTCCCAATCACGAGTATTTAGACATGGGATTTTCCAGTATCTATATGTCACGTAATCGTGTGAGGTGTTGGCATGAACCCTCATTTACAATTCAGGCCGGAGGCAGACATGCGCCCATTCATCCTCAAGCAAATAAAATGAAATTTGTAGAGCGAGATAAATTCAAATTTGATCCTCAATCACTGTTGCCATATCGAAGATTATCAGTACGAGAATGTGCGAGAATTCAAACTTTTCCTGATGAATTTATATTCAAATATAATGATGTGACTGATGGCTATAAGATGATTGGTAACGCAGTACCAGTTAATATGGCTAAGATTGTCGCCAGTAAGATTTTAATCGATATTCAAGAATACCAATCATCAGGCTATTGCACTCATCTTCGTCAAGATCGAGTAGCACAACAAATTAGCTTGATTACGCAAGAATCGCTTACCAACCATCAATTTCAGATCGGACATCAGCTAAGTTTCCAATCGTCTGAGATCTAACTTGGCGTTACGATGTCCGGCTTGGTGCTGGCAATAATCGCAATAAATTCAGCTCGTTCTGGCTCAGGCACCTGAAACTTGTCAAAAGTTGCATCGAGATCTTCCATAAATGCCACCCACTCTTCACCAGTAATCTTGAGATGAGCATGAGACTCGTGCATTGAGCGACCGCTGTACTGTTGGGGGCCACCAGTTGCCCAACAAGACATCTCTGTCACCAGATACTTGAATCCAGCCGGAGAGACGCGGTGATGGGCTTCATCGACAAGGGGATTGGAATTGAGGCGCGGATCGATCATAATTCGGTCGATAAAGTCATCAACAACAGATGCGATCGAATATACTCCGCCCAAACGTTCATAGAGAGATTTTGCTGGCAGTTGTTCGGACATAATAATTCAGATTAAGAGGATACTAGAATCTTGCTGTTAGGTCGTGAGAACAGAATTTGCTGTAAACAAGTTACATAAAGATTGGCTAACTTTATTCGCCAATCTTGAGCAATTCAACATCAAAAATCAGCGTAGCATTCGGTGGAATAACACCCCCAGCACCCGCAGCACCATAGCCCAACTTTGGTGGAATAGTCAGCTTCCGCCGTTCACCCACTTTCATCGTACTGAGAGCTTCATCCCAACCAGCGATTACTTGTCCAGCCCCTACTTTAAAGCTAAACGGTTGACCACGATCGCGAGAACTATCAAACTTTTTACCATTAGTTAGCGTGCCAGTGTAATGGACAAAAACTGCTTGTCCTGGCTTTGGTGTTGCCCCCTTACCATCCTTGAGCCGAGTATATTTCAAACCAGAACGAGTAGTAATTGTTTTAGCACCTTTGTCGATCGCCACAGCAACAGTATACTTGGCTGAATGATCCGGTCGATGGTGTGCGATACTACCGTCGGGGATAGCGATGGCGTTCTTAGTCACCACTGGCAACATTACACCCAAACTACCGGCAAAAATCATGCCGATCGAACCAACTAGAACTCTTTTCATGAACACACCTTAATTTCTAGTTGTCCACAATATCACAACATGTAGAAAAGAAAATTGATTATTCCACTCGATAACCGAGTTCTGCTAACCTCAAGCCAGATTGTCGCCACTTGGGTTGAACTTTGACAAATAGTTCTAGATAAACCTTGCCTGCAATTAGTTTCTGCATCTGCTCTCTGGCATTGCTACCGATTTGTTTGAGCATTTGCCCACCTCTGCCGATGAGAATGCCTTTCTGGGAGTCGCGTTCGATATAGATGGTGGCGAGGACGCGAGTAATCTTAGCATCTTCCTGAACTCGATCGATTGTTACAGCCACCGAGTGAGGTAGTTCTTCGCGCGTGAGGTGGATAATCTGTTCGCGGATTAGTTCGCCCATAATAAATCGTTCCGGCTGGTCGGTGATTAGTTCTGGGGGATAATAATAGGGGCCGAGTTCAAGTTTTTCAGTCAGGCTAACTTGCAATTCAGGTAACCCTGTTTCGGTGACTGCTGAGAAATTAATGATTTGCCAACCCCGCTCTTTGGCGAGTTCTTGGTAGCTTTGATCGATCGCTTCGAGATGTGATTGGCGTAAATCGGTGCGAGCATCAACTTTATTTACACCCAGAATAATCGGTGTTTTGACATTGAGCAGCAGCTCAGCGATGAACCTGTCCCCACCCCCCGCAATCTCCATGCCATCGACTACAAATAGCACGACATCTACTGCGCCGATCGCACTTTGAGCATTTTTAACCAAGACTTCACCCAGCTTATGGTGGGGTTTATGAATACCTGGAGTGTCCACGAAGATCATTTGCGCCGCATCGGTGGTGAGGATGCCCTGTAAGCGGTTGCGGGTAGTCTGGGGTACCGGAGAGACGATCGCAATTTTTTGACCGATGAGCTGGTTCATTAGGGTGGACTTACCGACATTCGGTCGTCCAATAATCCCCACAAATCCCGAGCGAAATCCCTCTGGTGCAGCCGGAATCAATCCTCGACCCAAATCCTCCCCGGTGCCAGTGGTAACATCTTTTTGAGATGCCAAATAAGCTTCAACTACGGATTGGTCTGGTGTTACTGGTTGAGGTTGATCGGTCATGAGATTAGGATTGGTGATTCTGTTTCGATCTTACCTTAGTTACTATGAATACTTGACTCAACCATAGTGCTAATCTGCCAGCAATAAGGAATCAAAGATAATCTCAAATAGTTTCAATCAGATTGCCCATCCTCAGCTCATGCTCAAAACCGAAGAAATCCGCTGCTCAATTGAGAATCCTGGTTAAATATGGGTAACATAAGAATGAGCTACTGACTTATTGACATCGCGGCTTGTTCGCGGTAGCAAAGCGTTTGCCCTAGCAATAGCGTCTCCAAAGGAGAATCGAATATATGCGCAGCGACATAGATCCAACTACAACAATAGACCCTAGTCTTAACGAACAGCTTGACCAATTTGCTCGATCGACTCAAACTGGTGTCTGGACGCACTTGGACAAGCAGCAAATTATTAGTGAACTTCGCGAACGGATTAATAATCCTTACCAAATTCAACAGGGCGAGCAACCTTTTTGTGGCGCGGCGGCGGTGGTGTTTGAACTAATTCGCAAACAACCTGATCGTTATATCAAGATCTGCCGTAGTCTCTATGAGTATGGTAGTTTTGATGGATTTACCAAAAAAATTGTCGTAGCGGGAAGATTGTGCCGTAGTTATGGCAATCTCCGCATGGCCCAAGCTGATTGGATGTTGCTCGCTACCCTCCGTGATTGTGCCAACAAAATCATCCCTGTTCATCCTAGAGCACCAAAACTGATTCGCGAACTAGGCGGCATTACTAAACCCTGGGAAATTAGCGGTTGGGTGCGAGAACTGCTGGGATATCCCCAAACTAAATCCCATCCTACCCCGATCTCTGGTGAATTTCGCGCTCTTCAGGAGGCAGACAGCACAATTAATGCTGGCGGGGTGGCTTTTGGACTGATTAATTCTCAGGGCTTGCTAGGTAGCAATTCTTTCCTTGCTGCTCGGTTCCATCGAATTTATCCCAATCATTGGGTGACAATCTTGGGTAATATCTCGATTCTCGGAGCGAGAGGCTACGCCAACGAACCTTCAACTAAAGTAACTAAAAACAACCACAATAGCAGAATTCAGTTTGATATTTACTCCTGGGGTAGAAAAATTCATGTTAACACCGATACACCGACAATTAAAGACTTCTTTTGGGGTGTGACAGTTGGTAGGTAAATTAGTAGGTAAATAGCAGCGACATTAGTTTTGAGAATGTTTTACAAATTTCCAAAAAATTCAGCCGATCGACATGAATTAAATCAGATAATTAAGTTTACAATCATTGTCGTGAACCTCTGATACTCAGAGAAACGCCGCACCTAGTCGCGGGCAATCAAAAGTATAGATAACCGCATTTTACGCCTGCAACTAATCCAATGCTAATCACAAATCCTGTCATAACTAACCTCGAACCTCAAGCTCCAGATCGAATGCAGGTGCTGCATATCATTACCGATTTTGATGACGGGGGTGCTCAGGCTGTGCTCTATCGGTTTATCAAGGCAGATCGAAAAAATGACCATCAAGTAATTTCACTAATCAGTACTGGTTGGTATGGCGATCAACTAATCGAATCAGGTGTTAAAGTCTACTCATTAGGTATGCCTAACGGCAAACTAACAGTGGGGGGATTGACTAAGTTGTATCGACTAATTCGAGAAATTAACCCCAAAGTGATCCAAACCTGGATGTATCACAGCGATCTCGTCGGTAGCATCATTGCCAGACTCGCAGGCAAGAAAATCTTGATTTGGGGGATTCATAACACCGATCTCGATCCAACTAAAACAGCAATTTCAACTCGCCTGACAGTTCGTGCCTGTGCGATGCTCTCTAAAAATATTCCCCAACAGATTATTAGTTGCTCTCAAGAGGGGGTTAAGGTTCATGCCGCAATTGGTTATCAGCCTGAAAAAATCGTGGTAGTGCCCAATGGATATGATATCAGTGAATTCTCGCCAAATCCAGTCACACGAGATGAGCTACGCCAAATTTGGCAAATACCTGAAAATACAACTTTATTAGGGATGGTAGCGCGCTGGAATCCACAGAAAGATCATGAAAATTTAATCAAGGCTCTAGGGCATTTAGAGGCTCAATTATCCTCACCTTGGCACTGTGTACTAGTCGGTAGTGATCTGACAGCAGATAATCATCTCCTCGTCGGACTGATCGAAAAACATGGACTCACAGATCGCGTTAGCCTGCTGGGTGTCCGAACTGATATCTCCGCCGTAATGAATGCCCTGGATCTGCATGTTCTGTCTAGCGCCTATGGAGAAGCGTTTCCCAACGTGGTATCCGAAGCAATGGCTTGTGGAACTCCCTGTATCGTCACTAGAGTTGGCGATGCTCCGCTGATCGTTGGTGAGACTGGCTGGGCTGTCCCGCCCAAAGATCCGATTCAGCTAGCAACTGCGATCTCTGAAGCTATTCAAGCACGATCTCATCAGATCCTCTGGACTGAGCGACAAGCAGCTTGTCGGGAGCGGATTAAAGCTAATTTTAGTCTCCAGATTATGGTGGACAAATATCATGATGTGTGGAAAAATTCGATCGCGTTAGAAAGCATTTGAGCTACTAAACTATCGCACAGCGTTTGAATTGAAAATGACATAATATTTTCAACCAGCGGATAAAACTTCGTCAGCGGTTAAATTCAGCAATGCACCCTGAAATTCTAACTTGTCGCTACCCCGATAAACTTGCTCTTGATATCCGGCTGATGTTAATGTCAAAACCATAATTTCTTTGACATGTGGATCGACAATCCAGTAGATCGGAATATCTCGGTCAAGGTACTGCGATCGTTTGGCAATATAGTCTCTATCTCTTTGTAAATTGCCAGGGCTGACTACTTCGACAACTAAATCCGGCGGTGCCATACTCAATCTAATTGTATTGCGGGAACGTAATTGTTCGATATGTTCTGCTTGAATAATTGTCAGATCGGGATAGCGGTTGCGAGGTTCTCCACTTACTTCCAATTCCAACCCATGTCCGCGTAGTCGTAAGTGATCGATAAACTGAGCAAAATGGATCAAAAGTTTAGTTGCAATCCCGATATTTAATCCCGATTCTGGTGCCAATTCAATTAATTCCCCATTGAACAATTCATACAGCCGATTGTTGTCGTCTGTATATTCTAAATATTCCTCAAAAGATTCAAAGCGAGGACGCGTCACTACTGCGGTTGATAAGATCATCAAGGCACTCCGGCAATGGCTAGGACTGGTTTGATTGTAGCAACTATTGATGTGTCATGTTTTTGATCCGCATTAGCACCATAGCTTAGATCGAAATGTAGTCGATCATACCAAATCAAACTAAAAATTCTGATATAAGCATAGACTCACATCGTTGTCAATTTCATTGGCAAGCAAATTTACAATATCCCTACCAAACCCTAAAGAAATAGCGATAAAATCTAACTAGATTACCTTTTACTAAGACAGACGCTAAAGCGAACGGTAGGCTACTGCCAACGAATCCATTCCCTCGCATCCACAATTAATCCCTTCAGACGATCGCATCCACATGAACAACTCCTCTATTTCAGCAATTGATAACCAATCACCATATTTCGGCCCGCGTTGGTTGGTGGAGGAACGTGATGCTTGTGGGGTGGGGTTTATTGCTTGTCCAGCGGGGGATACTAGTCATAAGTTGATTCAGCAGACACTGACTGCTTTGACTTGCATGGAGCATCGCGGTGGCTGTAGTGCCGATCGCGATTCTGGTGATGGGGCAGGGATTTTGACCCAGATTCCGTGGGCGTTATTTGCTGATTTAACTCAGGGGTTCGATCTCGCAAAGTTGGCAGTGGGAATGGTATTTCTACCCCAAGATGAGAGTAAACGAGCGATCGCTAAGCAGATTGTAGCTCATGTAGTAAGTCAGGAGCAGTGTCAACTAATTGGCTGGCGGGAAGTACCCGTTAAACCAGAGACATTGGGCGTTCAAGCGCTGTCGAATCAGCCCCATATTGAACAAATGGTGATTGCGGGTACGGCAACTGGGGATGAATTAGAGCGTCAGCTGTACCTGGTTCGACGCAAGATTGTTAAGGCATTGCAAGCAGATGGCGCGGTGAAGCCTGGAGATAATTTTTATATCTGCTCACTGTCTAGTCGGACGATCGTGTACAAGGGAATGGTACGCTCGGCAATCTTGGGAGAGTTTTACAGCGATTTAACTAATCCTGAATTTAAGGCGGCGTTTGCAGTTTATCATCGCAGATTTAGTACTAACACTTTACCAAAATGGCCACTAGCACAACCGATGCGGGTACTAGGACACAACGGTGAGATTAATACGCTCCTGGGCAATATTAATGGGATGACAGCGCGAGAAAGCGATCTCAATCATCCGCTGTGGAATGAGCGGTTACGGGAGTTGCAGCCGATTCTGAATTTGGATAATAGCGATTCGGGGACGCTGGATAATGTGCTGGAACTACTGGTGCAATCGGGGCGGAGTCCGATCGAAGGCTTGATGATCATGGTACCAGAGGCGTACAAGAATCAGCCGGAACTAGATAGTCGTCCTGAAATTACCGACTTTTACGAGTACTATTCCGGCTTGCAGGAAGCTTGGGATGGGCCTGCATTACTGGCGTTTGCTGATGGTAAGGTAGTGGGGGCGGCGCTCGATCGCAATGGTTTGCGTCCAGCGCGGTATTGCATCACGAAAGATGGTTATCTCTACGTCGGCTCTGAAGCTGGGGTGGTAGATCTACCTGTAGATCAAATTGTCGAAAAAGGTCGGCTCGGCCCTGGAGAGACGATCGTGGTAGATTTGGAGAGTAAGGAAATACTCCACAATTGGGAAGTTAAAGAGCGCGTTGCTAAGGCTCATCCCTACGGTGAGTGGTTAAAAGAACATCGTCAACTGCTGACAGCACAACCGTTTGAAGCTAGTTGTCGGTGGGAATCACCCAGTTTGCTCAATCAGCAGACGGCATTTGGCTACACCGAAGAAGATGTATTGATGATCGTCAATGACATGGCGGAAAATGGCAAGGAGCCGACGTTCTGCATGGGCGATGATATTCCATTGGCAGTGTTGTCAGCGAAGGCGCACCCAATCTACGACTATTTTAAACAACGCTTTGCTCAAGTAACTAACCCCGCGATCGATCCGCTGCGCGAAAAATTAGTCATGTCCCTCGATGTCAGTCTGGGGCGTAAGGGCAACCTGCTTGAAGTCAACCCCGAATTTGCAGGTATGCTGAAACTTACCAGCCCCGTATTAAATGAAGCAGAATTAGAAATAATCAAAGTTTCCTCACTCGGTAGTGAATTTATTTCGACACTCTATCCCGTCAATGATGGTGTCGGTGGCTTGAAACTCGCGATCGATAAATTGTGCGCCGCCGCCCTCGCCGCTGTTAATACAGGTAAACAAATCCTCGTCCTCAGCGATTGGCAATCTGGCGGTTTAACTAACGAAATTACCTATGTTCCGCCCCTAGTAGCTGTCGGCGCAGTGCATCATTATCTTACCACTCAAGGATTACGGGCGCGGGTATCGATCGTGGTTGATACTGCTCAATGTTGGAGTACCCACCATTTCGCCTGTCTGATTGGCTTCGGCGCGTCTGCTGTTTGCCCTTATCTCGCGTGGGAATCCGTTCGCAGTTGGTGGTGTGGCTCCAAAACTCAAGCCGCAATCGGGCGGGGTGAACTGGATATTACCATTGATAGAGCACAAAGCAATTACCGCAAAGCGATCGAAGATGGCTTGCTCAAAATCCTCTCAAAAATGGGCATCTCCCTCCTAACATCCTACCAGGGAGCACAGATCTTTGAGGCGATCGGCATCGGGC